>NZ_LOVS01000155.1:0-743 GCF_001523835.1 Burkholderia sp. ABCPW 14
TCGAGGTGGACAACGAAGCGATGGAGCTATTGGCCGACGAGAGACCGGTCGATGTCGAAGTCGACAGCGAGGTGACGTTGCTGTTGGTGGTGCTCAGGCCGCTCGAAAGCGAGCCGATGCCGGTCGAAGTCGAGGTGGACAGCGACGAGATGGAGCTATTGGCCGACGAAAGCCCCGTCGACGTGGAGGTCGACAGCGACGCAACGTTGCTGTTGGTGGTGCTCAGTCCGGTGGACAGCGAACCGATGCTGGTCGAGGTCGAGGTGGACAACGAAGCGATGGAGCTATTGGCCGACGAGAGACCGGTCGACGTGGAAGTCGACAGCGACGCAACGTTGCTGTTGGTGGTACTCAGTCCGGTGGACAGCGAGCTGATGCCGGTCGAAGTCGAGGTCGACAACGAAGCGACATTGCTGTTGGCGGTGCTCAGGCCGCTCGAAAGCGAGCCGATACCGGTCGAGGTCGACGTGGACAACGAAGTGATCGAGCTATTGGCGGACGAAAGCCCCGTCGACGTAGAGGTCGACAGCGACGCAACGTTGCTGTTGGTCGTACTCAGTCCGGTGGACAGCGAACCGATGCCGGTCGAAGTCGAGGTGGACAACGAAGCGATGGAACTGTTGGCCGACGAGAGGCCGGTCGATGTCGAAGTCGACAGCGAGGTGACGTTGCTGTTGGTGGTGCTCAATCCGGTGGACAGCGAGCTGATGCCGGTCGAAGTCGAGGTCGACAACGAAGCGACA
>NZ_LOVS01000156.1:0-8428 GCF_001523835.1 Burkholderia sp. ABCPW 14
ATAGCCGGTCCAGCCGCCCAGTGCCTGAAGTGCCTTGCGATCGTGCAATTCTTCCTCCTGACCTCTATAGAATCAGGCGTCAGGTTACGCAATCTCCATCAAACCCTCCACGGTTTACTGCGATGAACCTTAATTTTTGGTGGCGTGGCGTCTTGGCTCATAACGATGCGGATGCTCGCGTGCTGGGAAATAAGTACGCGAAATTCAGCGATTCATTTTGTAAGGCAGTGCCAGCGGGAACCGACGCGGATCATCCAGCCTGCCAGTCGCACGAGTGGGAATACGACGTGCCGAAAGACCCGGAAGAGCAAGCAAAGCAGCTTTTACGCGAGCAGAAGCGACTTATACGGCACATCGAATTCCTGCGTCATCCGGTCGAACGCCGCGCCGGTCCCCAGAGCTATCCGCAAATGCCGCGTTCATTGACACCCTACGAGCAAATGACACTATCGGCATGGGGTGCGCCGGGCGCGCCGGTAGCGGCTGTCGATCAACTGTTAGCTGAATACGTGCATGATTCGGTGGCGGCTTTCACGTCGTGGCCGTGCGCGCTCTACGAGCAACGCGGGATTTACTGCGACCAGACGCGATATCTGGCAGAGAATGATCCCATTGGAGTACGTGACGTGGCCGTCGCGTGAACGCGACGTGTGTATGCCTCTATGGGTGCCAGCCCATAGTGGTGCGACTCAATCAATTTCGATCGACTCTTTAGCCATTCGACAGTGACCGAACTCGACTCCGCCACGCAACGAATTCCGATCCGCATCCGTGCCGCGCACGCGGGCGAAGCTCCGCTGATGGCCGACATCGAAGCCGCCGCCGCGCAGCGTTTTAACGACGTCGGCATGCCGCATATCGCGTCGAGCCCGCCGACCGACCTTGCCGATCTGCACGCGCGGATCGACGCCGGCCGCGCGCTCGTCGCCGTCGATGCCGACGAACGCATCGTCGGCTTTGCGATATATAGGATGCTCGACGCGTCGCGTCTCTATCTCGAGGAGGTGGACGTGGCGCCCGAGCATGCGGGACGGCGAATCGGCTCCGCGCTGATCGACGCCGTCGCGGGGCGGGCTCGCGGGGCGGGCGCGCGGCAGATCGTGCTCTCGACGTTCCGGCACGTGCCGTGGAACGCGCCGTATTACCGCTGCCTCGGCTTCGTCGATCTCGACGACGGCGCGCTCGATCCCGCTCTGACCGCCGTACGCGCGGCGCACGTCGCGCACGGGCTCGACGAATCGCAGCGCGTGTTCATGAGTTGCTCGCTTGGCGACTAGCCGACTGGCGTCGCCGTTGGCGGCCGATGCGCGACACTCATCGGACTGACGACGCTTGATGGCCACCTGCCGACCTGCCGACCGCCGACCGCCGACCGCCGACTACCGATTACCGATTACCGATTACCGATTACCGATCTCAGAGCCCCGAACTCCGAACTCCGAACTCCGAACTCCGAACTCCGAACTCCGAACTCCGAACTCCGAACTCCGAACTCCGAACCCCGAACTCCGAACCCCGAACCCGAACCACCCACGACCAGGCGGCCCGTTCCCGAGACAGTCTCACGCCGCGCTTTCCAGCGCCGGATAGTCCGTGTATCCCGTTTCGCCTTCGGAGTAAAAGGTCTTGGAGTTCGGCTGGTTGAGCGGTGCATTCAGCTCGAAGCGGCGCGGCAGATCCGGATTCGCAATGAAGAGCTTGCCCCACGCGACCGCGTCCGCGCGTCCGGTTTCGAGCGCCGCCTGCGCACTTTCGAGCGTGAAGTTCTCGTTCGCAATGAACGGCCCGCCGAACGCTTCCTTCAACTGCGGGCTGAGGGAATCGCCGCCGAATGATTCGCGTGCGAACAGGAACGCGATGTTGCGGCGTCCGAGTGCTTGCGCGACATAGCCGAACGTCGCGGCGGGGTTCGAATCGCCCATCGTGTGCGAATCGCCGCGCGGCGCCAGATGCACGCCGACGCGCGCCGCGCCCCAGACATCGATCGCTTCGTCGACCACTTCGAGCAGCAGGCGCGCGCGATTCTCGATCGAGCCGCCGTACGCATCGGTGCGGCGGTTCGAGCCGTCCTGCAGGAATTGATCGAGCAGATAGCCGTTCGCGCCATGCACTTCGACGCCGTCGAAGCCGGCCGCGCGTGCGTTCTCGGCGCCGCGGCGGAACGCGGCGACGACGCTCGGGATCTCGTCGAGCTCGAGTGCGCGCGGCGTCACGTAGGCCCGCTGCGGGCGCACGAGGCTCACGTGGCCGCCGGGCGCGATCGCGCTCGGCGCGACGGGCAGCGCGCCGTCGAGGAAGACCGGGTCGGACACGCGGCCGACGTGCCAGAGCTGCAGGAAGATGCGGCCGCCGGCCGCATGGACGGCGGCCGTCACGAGCCGCCAGCCCGCGACCTGTTCCGGCGACCAGATGCCCGGCGTGCTCGCGTAGCCGACGCCCTGCGGCGTGACCGACGTCGCCTCGCTGATGATGAGCCCTGCCGACGCGCGCTCCGCGTAATAGCGCGCCATCAGCGCATTGGGAATGCGCGTGTCGCCGGCGCGGGCGCGGGTCAGCGGCGCCATGATGATGCGGTTCGGGAGCGTCAGGTCGCCGATGGTCAGCGGATCGAACAGAGAAGGCATGAGGAGACCCCTTCGAGTGTGGCTAAGCCCTTGCGGCAAATGGGCGGATGTCAAAGGCCGCGATGCAGCGAATCGAGGAACGCTTGAATCACCGCGTCGTGGCGCTTGAAGAACGCCCATTGACCGACGCGGGTCGACGTGACGAGTCCGGCGCGCTCGAGCGTCGCGAGATGCGCGGACACGGTCGATTGCGACAGCCCGCACAGCGCATCGATCTGGCCCGCGCAGACGCCGTGCGAAAACGCTCCCGCGTGCGATGCGGGGAAGTGCTTGTCGGGCTCCTTCAGCCACGCGAGGATCGCGCGGCGGACGGGGCTGGCGAGCGCTTTGTAGATTGCGTCGACGTCGACGTCGATGGTCATGGACAAGGCGAAGGCGGTGGAATCGTGCGAATCGTCGGTTCCCGAAGCCTATATCGGTCAATGACGATATGAACAGCAACACTCTATTGACTAGGGGTGATAGAGATTTGCAATCGATGCGATAGCGGCCGGAGCCGCGTGGCGACGGACCGCCTTCCGCGAGCGTACTCGTACGGTCGCCGCATGAACCGGGAACCGCTCGCCGGGCGGCGAGCACACGCGCGGCTTGCCGAAAGCCTCGGGTTGGCGCCTGCCGCGCGCAACACGCTTCGCGGAAAGCCGCCGCGCGCTCCGGGACGCGCTCAATTCCAGCGCCCGTCGATATAGATCCACGTTCCTCCCCGCTGCTGCCAATAGCCGGGCACCCAGCGATGGCCGGGGCGCTGTGCGACCCACCGGCCCGGGATCCACACGTATCGGCCGCCGCGCCAGCCCCAGGAGCCGTTCGTCCACACATAGCCGCGCGGGCGCGGGGGCGCTGGACGACGCTCGTGTCGAAGCGGCGGGGGCGGCCGGTTCGGACGATCGGGGTACGGCGGCCGGGCGGGCTGCGGCTGCATCGGCGGACGGTAATCGGGCGGTCGATAGCCGGGCGGCGACTGCGGCGGTCCGGGCGGCTGTTGAGCGGTCGCGGCGGCGCCGAAGCCGAGGCCGCCGGCAAGCGCGGTGCCGGCGAGCGAGAGCGTGCGAAGAAAATGGCGTCGATTCATGGTTGCTCCGTGTAGTGAACCGGATGCGGCGCGAGCCGAAGCGGCGCCGCAGGTTCGACCCTAACGCGTCGCGCACCGTCTATCGTTACGAATGCTGTAACGGCTGTTGCGGCGCTCGACGGTCATGCAGAACGGAAAGCAGTATGAAGCTATCGAAATTTATCTGCCGATAGCCTTTATTCCCGGCGATGGTGATTACGTCAAAAATGGGTAAAAAATACCGATTCCGTCAGTTCTATGCGCAGACGGTTGTTGTTTATACGCAACCGTCAAGACGCTGACACAGAAGAATGCTCGTACCGACCCCGCCAAAAAGATAGTGTCAATAGGCCAAAAACGTTAGATAAAACAAATACTTATAAGAGGCTAGCATTTCTATTATTTCTAGTTCTGGAAAAGCTTATTTCTTTATTCGCGAATGGCGGCCCTAGGGTACACCCCTAAACTCACGGTTCCCATAACGGGCAACCATCCGGGCGCGGCCATGCAGGTAGTTTCGCAAGCCGATGTGGCGCTTCCGGGCGGTTGCAGACCGTTTATCGAAACGAGGTCGCAAGGCCTACCTTTTTAAAAAGGGAGCTCCACGCATGAACAAGACTCTGATTGTTGCAGCAGTTGCTGCATCGTTCGCCACCGTCGCACACGCACAAAGCAGCGTCACGCTGTACGGCGTGCTCGACGCAGGCATCACGTACCAAAGCAATGTCGCGACGCCGTCGGGCTCGGGCAAGTCGCTGTGGTCGGTTGGCTCGGGCGTCGACCAAAGCCGTTTCGGTCTGCGCGGCTCGGAAGACCTGGGTGGCGGCCTGAAGGCGATCTTCACGTTGGAAAGCGGCTTCAGCATCGGTAACGGCAAGTTCCAGAACAACGGCGGCATGTTCAACCGTCAAGCGTTCGTCGGTCTGTCGAGCAACTACGGCACGGTCACGCTGGGCCGTCAGTACGACGCAACCCAAGACTACCTGTCGCCGCTGTCGGCAACGGGCACCTGGGGCGGCACGTACTTCGCGCACCCGCTCAACAACGATCGTCTGAGCACGAACGGCGACGTCGCGGTGAACAACACGGTCAAGTTCACGAGCGCGAACTACGCTGGTCTGCAATTCGGCGGCACGTACTCGTTCTCGAACAACTCGCAGTTCGCGAACAACCGTGCTTACAGCGCGGGCGCTTCGTACCAGTTCCAAGGCCTGAAGATCGGTGCTGCGTACTCGCAAGCCAACAACCCGGGCGTGAACACCGTGGGTGCGACGGATCCGCTCACCGGCCTCAGCCTGAACGGCTCGAGCGTGACGAACGTGCAAGGTCGTTCGCGCGTGTACGGCGCTGGCGCAAGCTACGCGTACGGCCCGCTGCAAGGCGGTCTGGTGTGGACGCAATCGCGTCTCGACAACCAGGCTAACGGTTCGCCGACCCTGCGCGCGGACAACTACGAAGCCAACGTGAAGTACAACCTGACGCCGGCTCTGGGTCTGGGTGCTGCTTACACGTACACGAACGCCAAGGTGAATGGCGAAAGCGCGCACTGGAACCAAATCGGCGTTCAAGCCGACTACGCTCTGTCGAAGCGCACCGACGTGTACGCACAGGCTGTGTACCAGCGTTCGTCGAAGAACGCGAACGCATCGATCTACAACGGCGACCTCAGCACGCCGTTCAGCACGTCGATCAACCAAACCGCAGCAACGGTTGGTCTGCGTCACCGCTTCTAAGGGTGACGGCTGGCTTGTCCAGTCTCGAAAAGGCGCCTTCGGGCGCCTTTTTTCATGTGTGCCGAGCATGTTCAACAGCTTGGGGGTGCAAGCTCCCTATTCAGCCTGATGGTGGTGAAGGATTAGTGAAGCGCAAGCGGGCGTCGCGAGGCGGGGTCTGAAAGAAGCGCGTAGTAAAGCCATGACCTGACGAACAGAAACCAGATACGAGGCCTACCGGGCTGGACGAGCAAGCATGTGATTGTGAAGTCCAGCGCCTCAGAAATGAGGCGAAGAATGACGGTGCTGGAGCCACGCGTGGCCAAATCTAGATCCGCAGCAAGAGGGGCACCGAAGTCCAACAACCTAAATCGCGTGCGATCGCTTCTGAGGCCCGCAGCCGCGCCGGCTGGATGCCGCTAGGAACGGATTTGTGCAGGTTAACGGTTATCGCATGCCCGCCGGGCCCCCGATAATGTTGACGACTGAACCGACGAGGCGCTGCGCCGCAGACTCGCATGACCGACACCTTGTCCATCGGCCCTTTGGGCGGCGATTATCATCGCTGGCTTGCCAAACGCAAGTAGCGCGTTGAGCGCGCTCGGCGGCGCCCCTCGATGAGCGTGAATCATAAATTACTCTGTGGCCGCAGTTCGGTCGCGATATTCTTCTGCGATAGCAACAGCGAGGGTAGGGTACGAAGGTCATCGACCAGCTTGCGCGCGATCTGAAGGCATCATATCTCCAATATGCGAGGGTTTTCGCCGCAGAATCTCCAATACATGCGGGCGTACGCGCAGGCGTGGCCGGCGCCGGAATTTGTGCAGCAACCTGCTGCACAAATTCCCTAGTTTCACCTCTGCACACGGCTCGACAAGGCGAGGGACCCGGTGGTGCAGGACTAGTACGCTGGAAAGCGCTAGAGTACGGCTGGTCACGAAACATCCTGACGATGCAGATCGACACGCAGGCGCACACGCGCAGCGGCGTCGCTGTGACCGATTTCGACGCGGGGCTGTCGCCACCACAGTCGGATCTGGTGCGAGAGGTGCCTAAAGGCCGGGACGTGTCCGATTTCTTGGAGCTGACCGAGTGGATGTTTCGTACGGCTGGGGTGTGAATATCGGCTGCACGGCGAACGGAATCGTTGAGATCACGCTTCTCGCCGCCAAGAGAACAGGTTTAATCGATCATATTTGATCCTTTATATAATTTGCACATTAAATATGATCGATAAATATATCCGCTGGCGCCTCGCGTCTGTCTGCGAGTGAAGGCGCGCGCCATTGTGCCAGTACCAGCGCCGCCATCGAACGGCGAAAGCGCGTTCGGTCGGCGAACAGTTGCTTAAACAGCGGCTCAGTTTCCGTGATGTATGCTGCCGGCCGTCCCGTTTGCCGGTCGTCCTGCGCAGGCACCATCGTTGAAAGTACGTTCGTCAGCGCCCATCGATGGTGCTGGGGCGAAGGTACGTCACGCGGGCCGGATATCTCCCGTGGAAGTAAAAAAATAGGATCAGATCAAGTGCGTCAACTACGTCGCCACTCAGCGCAGCCGGTACGCCGCCCACTTCGCCATTGACCCGCCACCGGCGGACTGGCCGCCGGAGATCCATCGCGATTACGCAGCCCTATTTATCCGTCGGTCAGCCGACGGCGGTCGCGAATCGTTGATTGGGACATTCGGCATCTGACTGAAATGGAGGATTAAGGGTAAGGACGCCGCCGCACAGATACATCGAGGTCGTTGCAATCGAGGCATGACGCAGGTTGTCGCATAGAGGGGCGGCCGTCACGGCGGCGACGGCTCGCACGCCGGAAAAGCAGCACAGTTGCGACGTGCGACCGCGCGGTCGGCACGCCGCGCGGCTCACCCGCGCGACACCGCCTTCACCGCAAGCGCGGCCGCCGCCGAGCGCGTCTCGACATGCAGCTTCCGGAACAGATGCTCGAGATGCTTGTTCACCGTGCGCGGGGCCATGTCGAGGATGTCGCCGATATCGCGGTTCGTCTTGCCGCGCGATATCCACAGCAGTACCTCGGCTTCGCGCGTCGTCAGCCCGAACTGCTCGATCAGCGACGCGACCTGCGCGCCGTCGTCGTAGGTTTCGAGCACGATCACCCATTCGCCTTGCGCCGGCGCGCCGGTCACGCGCGCCACGCGGCGCACGTCGCCGGCGGCGATCTCGTGCAGCGCGTCATCCGGGCAGCCCTGTTCGAGCCAGTCCGCGAACCAGTGCGCGAGCTCGGCCGGTAGCGTCGCGCGCGTGACCGTCCTTGGCTGGCGACCACCGGCTGCGTCGGCCGCGGATTCGCATCGTGCCGATTCGCGCGACGGGCCGGCATCGCCGCGTGCGTCCAGTTCGTCGTAGCCGGCGAGCTTCGGCACCGCCTGCGGGCTGTGCCAGCGGATCGCGCAGGCGCAGTCGACGATCACCGCCGCCCGCGCGTCGAGTCCGAGCACGGTGTTCGCGTAGCGTTGCGCGCGCGAGCGCTCCACGTGCGCGGCGATTCGTGCGCAGACCTCCTCGGGCCGTACCGGTTTCGTCACGTAATCGATCCCGCCGACGCGAAAGCCCTGCACGACATGCTCGCTTTCCGCGAGCGCGGTCATGAAGATCACCGGCAGATGCTCGTGGCGCCGGTCCTGCATCAGGCGGCGGCAGGTTTCGAAGCCGTCGAGGCCCGGCATCATCGCATCGAGCAGCACGACGTCGGGCGTCACGCGCGCGAGGCACTTCAGCGCGTCGTCTCCGCTCAGCGCGACGAGCACCGCGTAGCCGTCCGCCTGCAGCGTGTCGGACAGCAGCGCGAGATTGTCCGGCGTATCGTCGACGATCAGCACGACCGGACGATTGCCGGGTACGCCGGGCAGCGCGGCAACGGGAACGGGCGGCACGGGATCAGTCATCGGCGGCTAGGGCGTGTTCACACTATCGAAGGGCTTCGACAATCAGGGCGAAGTTGATAAAGGCAATGAACATCAGATCGAGTTTGTCGAAGCGCGAGAAGATGCGACGAAAGCCCTTCAATCGACGGAAC
>NZ_LOVS01000157.1:0-787 GCF_001523835.1 Burkholderia sp. ABCPW 14
AATGGGCATCGAGCCGGTTCGCGTGGATGTCCTGATACTGGCCGCGCGTCAGCAGATTGCCGTCGCTGTCCGCCACGCGGCTCTTGACCTCGCCCGGCCTGTTCACCTTCGCGATCTCGTTGTCCGCGGCCCGATAGCCCCAGTAGAACGGGAGAAACATGCTGTGGGTGCCGCTAGTTTCTGAGCGTTCGTAGAGGTACATGTCCGGATCACGCAGTATTTTTGGTTCATCGCAGTAAACCGTGGAGGGTTTGATGGCGATTGCGTAACCTGACGCCTGATTCTATAGAGGTCAGGAGGAAGAATTGCACGATCGCAAGGCACTTCAGGCACTGGGCGGCTGGACCGGCTATCGGTTGGAGCGGGTGGAATGGCCGGAAGGAGGCGGCGGTACGCTGTCGCTGTATCTGAAGCCGGTCAGCAAGGTCATGCACTGCGAACAGTGCGGAGCGCGCTGCCAGCAAATCCACGAGACGACGGTTCGGCGAGTGCGCGATCTGCCGCTGTTCGAGTACCGAGTCGTGCTGCATGTCCCCCGCCGTCGGGTCTGGTGCGAACACTGCGGCGGCCCGCGACTGGAGAAGCTGGCGTGGCTGGGCCGCTACCAGCGGGTGACGGAGCGGTTCGCCAAGGCCTGCGAGAAGCTGCTGCAAGCGGCCAGCGTGCAGGCAGTCGCAGCCTTCTACGATCTGGGATGGCACACGGTCAAATCGATCGACAAGATGCGCTTGCGAGCGCGTGTGGCCGAGCCGGACTGGTCGACGATCCGCTATCTGGCAATGGACGA
>NZ_LOVS01000158.1:0-33716 GCF_001523835.1 Burkholderia sp. ABCPW 14
ATTCGACTTTCACCCGGCGCACTCCCAACGGCCGCCCCACCATCGGCGTCCCGATCGCCAACACCCAGGCGTTCGTCCTGTCCGCCTCCGCGCAACTGCAGCCCGTCGGCGTCCCCGGCGAACTCCACCTCGGCGGCGCCGGACTCGCCCGCGGCTATCTCGGCCGCCCCGAGCTCACCGCCGAACGCTTCGTCGACAACCCCATTCACGACGCCTCCGTGCGCCGCCTCTACCGCACCGGCGACCTCGTGCGCTGGCTGCCCGACGGACACCTCGAATTCCTCGGCCGGCTCGATCAGCAGGTCAAGATCCGCGGATTCCGGATCGAACTCGGCGAAATCGACGCCCGCCTCGGCGCCTGCGACGGCGTCCGCGAAGCCGCCGTCGTCGCGCTCGACCATGCCGGCGAATCGCAACTCGTCGCCTATGTCGTCCCCCGCGACGCGCACGCCACCTCCGCCCCCGCGCTGCGCGCCGCGCTCGCCGCCTTCCTCCCCGCCTACATGATCCCCGCCGCGTTCGTCTTCCTGCCCGCGCTGCCTCTCACCCCGAACGGCAAGCTCGACCGCAAGCGCCTCCCCATGCCGGACGACGCTCGCAAGTCATCCCGTGAATACGAACCGCCTCGAAGCCGGACCGAAACAGCAATCGCATCGGTCTGGCAGACGCTGCTCGACTATTCGCCCGTCGGCCGGCACGATCACTTCTTCGAAGTGGGGGGCCATTCGCTGACGGCGCTCAAGCTGCTCGATAGCCTGTCCAAGCGCTTCGCCGTTCCGCTGACGGCCGCGATGCTGTTTCGCAGTCCGAGCATCGAGCAACTCGCGCGCGAAATCGACGCCGCCCGTACCGGGCACGACGTCGAGCCGCCCGTCGAGCGGTTCCGCGACGGCGCGGTCACCGTGGCGCCGCTGCTGCTCGTGCCGCCCATCGGCGGCTCGTCGCTTTGCTATGGCGACCTCGTCAACGCGCTCGGCTATCCGGGCGTCGTCTGGGGCTGCCAGCAGACACGCGAGATCGTCGCCGCGGAAACGACGGGCAGCGCGGCAGGGCTCGCCGCGCTCTATGTGCGCGCATGGCTCGAACGCGCGAAGCACACCGAGGTCTGCCTGCTCGGCTGGTCGTTCGGCGGCGTGGTCGGCTTCGAGATGGCGAGCGAACTCGAGAAGCGCGGCGTGAGGGTGCGCTGGCTCGGGCTCATCGACACGCACCTGCCCGCGCCCGGCGGCGACACGCTCGACCGCCAGGCGCTCGCCACCTTTGCGCTCGATCTCGGCTTCGACGCCGAAGAACTCGCGCAATGGCAGCATCTCGTCCACGACGGGGAAAGCGACGCGCTGCGGTTCCTGTGGACGAACGGCCGCCGCACGGGCCGCCTGCCTGCCGCGATCACGCTCGACGAACTGACCGAACGCTATCGCATCACGGCGGCGAACCTGCGCCGGCTCGCCGATTACCGGCCGTCGTCGACATGGCAAGGCCCCGCCGACTACTTCCTGGCCGCGCGGGACGGCGCCGCGACCGCCGCGCGCCGCTCGGCCGACGTCTGGCGCACGCGCCTGCCCGACATCGCCGTCACCGAAGTCGACGCGGACCATTTCTCCATCGTCAAGAGCCGGCACGCTCAGTCGATCGCGCGGCTCGTCACGCTCAAACTCGAGGAGCTGATTCCAGCATGAGCCGCACGCGCATCCATTTCGATTACCTGAGCGACACCGTCACCCTGCCCACGGCCGCGATGCGCCGCGCGATGTACGAGGCGGAGGTCGGCGACGACGTCTATGGCGAGGACCCCAGCACGAACCGGCTCGAAGCCTACGCGGCCGACCTTCTCGGCAAGGAAGCCGCCTGCTGGCTGCCGTCGGGCACGATGGCCAATCTGACCGCGATTCTTGCTCAGTGCGAGCGCGGCAAGGAGCTGTTCGTCGGAGACGACTCCGATCTGTACAACTACGAGGCAGGCGGCCCGTCCGTCGTCGGCGGCATCGTCCTGCATCCGCTCGCGACGAACGCGCGCGGCGAAATCCCGCTCGACGCGCTGCACGACGCGCTGCGCGACGCCGACGACACGCAGTGCGCGAAGCCCGGCATCGTTGCGATCGAAACGCCTCACGTGCGAACGGGGGGCGCGCCGCTGTCGCTCGACTATCTGCGCGCGTTGCGCGCATTTTGCGACGCACACCGCCTTCCGCTTCATATCGACGGCGCGCGCGTGTTCAATGCCGCGATCGCGCTCGGCGTCGACGTGACGCGCATCGCCGCATACGGCGACACGCTGCAATTCTGCCTATCGAAGAGTCTCGCGGCGCCGGCGGGTTCGATCGTCGTGTCCGGCCGCGACACGATCGCGCGCGTGCGCCGCTGGCGCAAGCTGCTCGGCGGCGGGATGCGCCAGATCGGCGTCGTCGCCGCCGCCGGGGAAGTCGCGCTGCGCACGATGGTCGAGCGCCTCGCCGACGATCACGCGAACGCGCGGCGGCTCGCCGACGGCCTGGCCGCGATCGACGGCATCGAACTCGCACACGAGCACGTGCAAACCAACATGGTGTTCTTCAAGGTCGAGCATGCGGCGATCGACCAGCGGCATTTTCTCGAAGCGCTCGCGGCGCGCGGCGTGCGAATGGCGGAACTGGGCCACGGCAACATACGTGCGGTGACGCACTACCACCATTCGGCGAACGACATCGACAGCACGCTCGCGATCGTGCGCGACGTGCTGTCGGGCACAAGCTGACGCCTTGCCGACACCAAGCTTACGCAACAACAAAAACGCTGAGTACAATACCGGCCTGCGACACGGCGACGATGCGCGTTCGCGCGCCGGCTCATGCGGCGCATCGCGCGATGCGCGCCGCTTCGGCACGGCACGGCCGGTCCTCAACGGTTCTCGATGAGACATACATGAGTCAAGAAAAGGCAAGACACCCGCTCCTCGTCTGGCTGCTGATCGTAGGCACCGGCTTCGTCGTGATGGCACGCGCGATGAGCCTGCCGTTTCTCGCCATCTATCTGCACCAGCGGATGGGACTCGACGCGGCGTCGATCGGCCTGCTGCTCGGCACGGGCGCGCTCGTCGGCACGTTCGGCGGCCTGTTCGGCGGCCATCTGTCCGACGTGCTCGGCCGGCGCAAGGTGCTGATCGGCTGTCTGCTCGTATCGAGTCTGTCGTTCGCCGCGCTTCATTTCGCGGCGAACGCGTGGCAAGTCTTCGTCGTCAACCTCTTCATCAATCTCGCGAGCTCGTTCTACGAACCGGTCTCGAAGGCAACCATCAGCGACAATCTTCCGCCCGAGCAGCGACTTCGCGCGTTTGCACGACGCTACGTGGCGATCAACGTCGGTTTCGCGATCGGGCCGCTGCTCGGCGCGTCGCTCGGCCTGCTCGACAAATCGCCCGTGTTCCTCATCACGGGGGCGGTATACCTGTTGTTCTCGATCGCGATCCACGCGATCACGGCCCGGCTCGTGTTCGGCCGCCCGCCGCATGAAGCGGCGGCGTCCGACCTTCCGCTCGCCGCGAAGCTGCGCATCATCGGCACCGATCGGCGCCTCATTCTCTTCACCGCGGGCAGCATGCTCGCGATCGCCGTGCACGGCGAAATGTCGGTCACGTTTTCGCAATACCTGATCGGCGCGTTCGACGACGGACTCAAGATGTTCGCCTGGCTGATGAGCACGAACGCGATCACGGTCGTCTTGAGCCAGCCGTTCCTGAACCGCGTCGGCGAACGGCGCGGCCCGTTCACGTCGTTGACGCTCGGCGCGATTCTGCTCGCGATCGGCGCGGCCGGCTTCGCGAATTCGCCGAACATGACCGCCCTCGTCGTGTCGATGGTCGTCTTCACGTGGGGCGAAGTGCTGCTGATCCCGTCGGAATACGCCGTCCTCGACAGCATCACGCCCGAGCCGATGCGCGGCATCTATTACGGCGCGCATTCGCTCAGCAACGTCGGCAACCTGCTCGGCCCATGGCTCGGCGGCCTCGCACTGCTGCACTACGGCGGCGCCGCGATGTTCTACGCCATGGGCTTTGTCGCGCTGCTGAGCCTGTTCGCGTTCGTCGTCGGCTCGCAGATCAAGCCTGCCCCGGACGGACGGCTCGAAGTTCAAAACCGCTGACGGGCTTCGCCTGCCGGCGCATCTCGACCGCAAGCGAATACCCGCGCCCTCGTCCGCTCACAACCGATGTCGATCATGAACGTCAGCAGAACCCTCCGCGCGGCGCTGTGCTTCGCATCGGCCCATGCTCGGCGGCCGTTCTACCGGCGAGCCGAGCGCAAGCGCCTCGAACTCGCGTACCGCGACGATCGCGTGTCGATCGAGCGCGGCGCGTCGGGCGCGCCGTGCATCACGGCGCGCTCGGAGCCCGCCGTCTATTTCGGGCAAGGCTATGCGATGGCGATCGATCGCCTTTGGCAGATGGACATCCTGCGCCGCGAGGCGGCAGGACGTCTCGCGGAGATCCTGGGCGCGCCCGCGCTCTCGCTCGACCGTTATCACCGCACGCTGCGGCTCGATCACTACGCGGCCGCATCGGTGCGGCTCGTCGGGACCGAAGACAACACGCGTCTCTCGGCTTTCAGCGACGGCGTGAACGCCGCCATCGCGCAACTCGTGCGTGACCCTGTCCGCCGCCCGGTCGAATTCGACCTGCTCGGCTACTCGCCCGAGCCGTGGCAACCGGCCGACACGTTCGCGGTCTTGAAGCTGATGGCGCTACAACTCGGCATGAACGCGAAATACAAGACGCTCATGCACGAACTCGGCCGCGCGTTCTCCGCCGACGCGGTCGACGCGCTAGGCGCCCGGGCCACGACGCATGACTACGCCACACTGACAGGCGCCGCGCTCGCGCGCGATGCGATCGACGTGCCGATCCGCGCGTTCGGGCAGACGATCGATCTGAGCGGACTGCTGCCCGTGCTCGGACAGGCGAGCGCGACGGGATCGAACGCGTGGGTGGTCGGCGGCAAGCACACGCGCAGCGGCTATCCGATCCTGTGCAACGATCCGCATCTGCCCTTCATGCTGCCCGCGATCTTTCACCAGGCGCGGCTGCGCTGTACCGATCCGGACAACCGGTTCGACGCGTCCGGCGTCAACGTGCCCGGCCTGCCCGGCCTCATCTCCGGACACAACGCCGACGTCGCATGGGGCATCACGAACTCGCAGCTCGACGTGCAGGACCTGCTGCTCGTCGAGCCGTCGGCGAACGCCGAACTGTACCCGGCATTCGAGCCCGGCGTACACCGCGACGAGATCCGCGTGCGCGGCGGCGACGCGGTTGCCTTGACGACGCATTTCACGCGTCTCGGACCGAGCGTCGATGCGTTTTGCCGCCACGAGAACGAACGCGACGCGCGCCGGCACGTCGTGCTCGCATGGAGCGGACTGCTCGCCGCCCCCGACGTGCGCGGCCTGTTCGGGCTCACGAAGGCGCGCGACTGGCCGGGTTTCCGGCGTGCATTGGCCGACATTCAGAGCCTGTCGCTGAATTTCATGTTCGCGTCGCGCAGCGGCGACATCGGCTTCAAGACGGTCGGACGCGTGCCGCGCCGCCGCGCCGGATTGAAGCACACGCTCGCGCCGAACGATTGGGACGGCTTCATCGAATTCGATGCGCTTCCCGAGTTGCTCAATCCGCCGAGCGGCGTCATCGTCAACTGCAACAATCCGATCGCCGACGAGCGCGACGACGTTCCGCTCGCACTGCTCTGGAACCCGAGCTTCCGCGCATGGCGCGTGGACACGCTGCTGAAGGCGAAGTCGACGTGGACCGTCGACGACATGGAAGCCGTCCTCGGCGACACGACCAATCTCCATGCCCGGCAGCTGCTGCCGATGCTGCTGCCGCTCCTCGACGCGCAAGCGGGCGAGCACGTCGCGCACGCCGTTGCGCTGCTTCGCGAGTGGGATTGTCGCGACGAACGTGCGTCGCCCGCCGCGCTCGTCTGGCATCGCTTCTTCAAGGCGCTGGCGACGGCGATCTACGGGCCCGAATTTCAGCCGTTTCGCGCCTATTTCGAGAACGGCGCGGCGGCGACGACGCACCTCGTGTCGCGCGCGTTGCGCGGCGAACCGTCCCCATGGATCCCGGCTCCCGCGGTCTTTGCGTCGACCGTCGCCGCCGCGTTCGGCGACGCGCTCGAATCGCTGCGCGCGGCCGGCGATCGGCCGACATGGGGCCGGCACCATCGGCTCGGCTTCACGCACCTTCTGTCGGCCGCGCTCGGACCGCTGCGCCGCTGGACGAACATCCCGGCCGTCGAGCGGCAAGGCAGCGAAATGACCGTCTCGCTCAACGCCGGCAGCCCGAGCGTGATCCAGGGCGCCGTGTGGAGCATGGCGGCATCGTTCGATGCATCGTCGAGCTTCAGCCGAACCACGCTGCTGCCCGGCCAGAGCGGCGACTTTCGCAGCCGCTGGTACGCCGACCAGTTCGATGCGACGACCGGAGACGGCGGCAAACTCGTCGATTTCACGCGAATCGACGCCGTATAAAGGCGACGGAACCCCGTGACGAGCCGCGATGGCGGTGCGTGACGCGACGGCGTTCGACGCGCGGGTTCTCGCGTGTGATGCGCCGCGCTCGGCCGAATGCGCCGAACCGCCGCGCTCGCGCCCCAGGATCGAAACACGTCGCTGCCATACGGCGCGCCTTCGAGGCAGCGCACCCGCCGCCGCGGACACGCGGGACAAGCGCCGCGGCGGCAATTCGATCCCCGTTTTTGCAATGCCGCAGTCTGCGCGCCACGGCGACCTAACGCGCCGTCATCCCGCAAATTTGATCTACTTCAAGAAAATACGGTTGCACTTCGTTACGATTGACTTGGGAATCTTCGACGTCCGCCACTGAGTCCGAAGGCCCCACGCAAGCATCTCCGATCTCGCGACCAGCACGGTGCGATCGAGTTTCCCGACGCGAAGGACATGCGTGCGCTACCTTGCGATCGCGCTCGCCGCAATCCGCGCGCGCATCGCCTCGCGTCAAGCGGAGAAACGGAGAAGACCATGAAGATCAACAAGCTCGCGGCCGAGTTGTCGGTATCGCCGCAGATCGTCGCGGCGGACCTGCCCGCGATCCGCGACGCGGGCTTCCGGACGCTCGTGTGCAACCAGGCGGACGGCGAAAGCGCGGACCAGCCGACCTTCGCCGAAATCGCCGCGGCGGCGGCGCGCGTCGGCATCGCGGTTCATTACCTGCCCGTCGAAGCCGGCAACATCGACGACGAGCAAGGCGCCGCGTTCCGCGCGCTCGTCGCGACGCTCGACACGCCGGTGCTCGCGTACTGCCGCACCGGCATCCGCTCGGCGACGCTCTGGGCGCTGTCGCAGGCGGGCGCCCGACCGCTGCGGGACATCGTCGCCGCGGGCGAAGCGGCCGGCTACGATCTGTCGGGCGTCGCGCGCCGCATCGCGCAACGCGGCCGGACGGCGTCGGACGCGGCCATCGCGAGCCACGACGTCGTGATTGTCGGCGCCGGCGCGGCGGGCCTCGCGGTCGCGTCGAGCCTGCTCGCGCGCGATCCGACGCTCGATGTCGCGGTGATCGATCCGGCCGACGCCCATTACTACCAGCCCGGCTGGACGATGGTCGGCGCGGGCGTATTCCAGCCGCAGGCCACTGCCCGGCAGATGGCCGCCGTGCTGCCGCGCGGCGTGCACTGGATCAAGGCCGGCGTCGCCGCGTTCGAGCCGTTGAACGACGCCGTGCTGCTCGAAGCGTGCCGCGTCGTGCGCTACAAGCAGCTCGTCGTCTGCCCGGGCTTGAAGCTCGACTGGCACGCGATCGACGGCCTGCCCGAGACGCTCGGCAAGAACGGCGTCACGTCGAACTATCGCTACGATCTCGCGCCTTACACGTGGCAGCTCGTGCGCGAATTCGGCGGCCGCCGCGCGCTCTTCACGCAGCCGCCGCTGCCGATCAAGTGCGCGGGCGCGCCGCAAAAGGCGATGTATCTGTCGGCCGACCATTGGCAGCGCACGAGGCGGCTCGACAACGTCGATGTCGCGTTCTACTCGGCCTCGCCGACGCTCTTCAGCGTGCCGGCCTACGTGCCCGCGCTGATGGAATACGTGAAGCGCTACGACATCGCGCTGAACTTCAGCCACAACCTGATCGCGATCGACGGCCTGGGCAAGCGTGCGGCGTTCCTGCGCACGCGCGACGACGGCTCGACCGAGATCGTCACGCGCGCATTCGACATGATCCATGTCGTGCCGCCGCAGAAGGCGCCCGATTTTGTCCGCGCGAGTCCGCTCGCCGATGTCGCCGGCTGGATCGACGTCGATCCCGCGACGCTGCGTCATCGCGCATATCCGAACATCTACGCGCTCGGCGACGCCGCGAACACGCCGAATGCGAAGACCGCGGCCGCCGCGCGCAAGCAGGCGCCCGTCGTCGCGCACAACGTGCTCGCCGCGCTCGGCGGCGCGCACGGCGAGGCGACGTACGACGGCTACGGTGCATGCCCGCTGACCGTCGAGCGCGGCAAGATCGTGCTCGCCGAGTTCCGCTACGGGGGCAGGCTCGCGCCGACGTTTCCCGCATGGCTCATCGACGGCACGCAGCCGTCGCGGCTCGCGTGGCTGCTGAAGGAACGGCTGTTGCCGCCGCTTTACTGGCAGGCGATGCTCAAGGGGCGGGAGTGGCTCGCGCAGCCGGAGATCGTCGGTTGATCGCCGCGGAACGAGGCGCTTGACCTGGTCGCCCGGCCGGGTCCGAAATGCGGACGCGCGACGCAGGCGGGCAGCACGTCGGCGCATATGGCCCAGGCCGATCGCGGCGATTTGTTCGCCGGTTCATTCGCCGGTTCGTCCCGCGATTCGCCGCATCGAGCCGAAGCGGCGCTCATCGCCCGACAATCGACCGCGTCACCACTTGCAGCCGTCATCCCTGACGGCGTCGATCGCGAGCGCCGGAATCGCGAGCAGGCCCATGCCCGAATACGCGTTCCGGCAATCGGCACGGCTCGCTTTCGACATCTCGCGCGCAAGGGTCGACGCCGCCGTCGCTTTCCGTGGCAGCGCGAGGCCGGACGACGCCCCCGTCGCTTCAACCGCCGCATCCGCCGATCCTCGCCCGATCGACCGGAACGATCCGACCGAGTCCAGATCCGCCCGCCAGTCGGCGCCGGGAGCCGGTGCGCTCGGCGTCCGGGCCGGCTTTCGTTGCGCGTCGTTCGCCTCGGCGCCCGCTCGCACCGGTTCGCGCCGCGTATCGCCGGCGCCGCGACGCGGCTGCGAATAAACGCCGTCACGCGCGGCCGCCCGCGTGCCGCGCATCGATGCGGCGTGCGCAGGCGCGCGCCGCGCCGAAAGCGACGGCAACGGCGGCGGCAACCTCGGGATCAGCCTGACGATCAACGCTCGCCTTCCCGGCTCCGGCACATCGATTGTCGATGCGTGCGCCGCCGACGGCGGCCGGCGTTCGAGCGCAAGCCAGGCCAGCACGTGAATCGACGTCGCGATCGCGAGCGCGAGCACGCCGCCCCCCAATTGGCGATACCGCCGCCGATGCCGCCCAGCACCGACGGCCCCCGCGCCATCTGCGCCACCTGCGCGCATCACGCCGGTCACCGCCGCCAGCCTGCCGCCTCAACCCGCATCGGAGCCGGGCGCGTCGCTGAATTCCAGCAGATCGCCGGGCTGGCAATCGAGATGGCGGCAGATCGCCTCGAGCGTCGCGAAGCGGATGCCCTTGACCTTCCCTTGCTTGAGGAGCGACAGATTCTGCTCGGTGATGCCGACGGCCGCGGCGAGATCCTTCGAGCGCACCTTGCGGATCGCGAGCATCACGTCGAGCTTGACGATGATCGGCATGGCGCGCGCCTCAGACGAATTGCCGGTGCTCGGCGTCGAGCTCGCTCGCCTGCCGCAGGATATGCGCGATGACCGCGACGCAGGCGGCCGTAAACAGCGCGACAACGTAGGGCAAGCCGAAGCTCAGCGTGACGACGCGGTGCCCGACGGGCTCGCGCATCGTCGCCCACACGCTCAGGAGCGGCTCGCACAGTACGCTCAGCACGACCCAGATGCCGACCGCACGCCCCATCTTGCCGAGATGGCGGGCGGCTTCGGCCGAGAAGTAATCGCGGCGGGCGTAGGTCCGAAACAGCTGACGCAGATGGCGCAAGCCGCTCGCGAGCGCGAAGAGCGGCACGCTCGACAGCACGATGCCGCCCGCCTTCTGCCACCACGGAAACGCGGCGACGTCGACGCCGAGCCCGGAGATCAGCGAATCGGTGAGACCGAACCCGAGGCCCGCGCCGGACTTGACTGCGTTCAACGACGGGTAGGCCCAGCACGCGGCGTTGAGCAGCATCATCGCCGCGATGAACCAGAGCGTGACGGTAGCCATCCGTTGGCTGAGACGGGCGATGCGATCGGAGTGCATGGAAATGCCTCGACGAATGAGATCAAGCTGCGGATTATAGGTCTATTTTTATCGTAAAACAATAATTAATGATCTTATAAATTTGATTATTTGTCGCAAAACGTGCATCTAACGATACGCGTCCGAACCTCGCCGGAAAGTGTCGCGCAATCGGCACGTGCCCGACGCGAGCCGCCATGCCGGCTCGCCGCCCGACCGATTCACGCGTCCCGCGTCGCGATCCCGAGCGCGCGCAGCCGCCGGTACAGCGTGCGCTCGCTCATCCCGACGTGCCCGGCGAGCGAGCGCCGCGTGCCGTCGAACGCACGCGCGATGCGCACGAGCTCGTCGTCGGACAGCTTCGCCGACAGATCGGGCCGCCCCGGCGCGCCGCCCGCGTGCGCGACTTCGTCGGGCAGATGCTCGACGCGGATCACGCCGTCGTCCGCAAACAGGCACGCGCGGTCGAGCACGTTGCGCAGCTCGCGGATGTTGCCTGGCCACGCGTACGCTTCGAGCCGCGCGAGCGCATCCGGCGCGACCGCGAAGCGCTGCCCGGCGACGGGCCCTTGCGTCGCGATCCGGCGCAGGATCGAATCGACGAGGAGCGGCATGTCGCCCGGCCGCTCGCGCACGGCCGGCAGATGGATCGGATACGCGCTGATCCGGTAGTACAGATCCTGCCGGAACCGGCCGTCGCCGATCATCTCCTTGAGCGGCTTGTGGGTCGCCGCGACGAGCCGGAAATCCGCGCGCAGCACCTCGACGCCGCCCACCCGCCGGAACGTCCCCGATTCGATGAGCCGCAGCAGCTTCACCTGCATCGGCGGCGGCACGTCGCCGATCTCGTCGAGGAACAGCGTGCCGCCCTGCGCGGTTTCGACGAGGCCCGGCTTGCGCGCAGTCGCGCCGGTGAACGCGCCCTTCTCGTAGCCGAACAGCTCGCTTTCGAACAGCGTCTCGGCGATTCCCGAGCAATCGACGACGACGAACGGCCCCATCGCGCGCGCGCTCGCCTCGTGCAGCGCGCGGGCGAACAGTTCCTTGCCGGTGCCCGATTCGCCGAGCAGCAGCACGGGCAGCATCGACGGCGCGACGCGCTGCAGCGCGGACAACGCCGCGTTGAACGCATCCGAGCCGCCGACGAGCCCTTCGCCGCTCGGCTTCGCCGACGCGCTGCGCACGGTCGTCAGACGCTCGACGTATGCGATCACCTCGCCTTGCGCATCGAAGATCGGCCGCAGCTCGACGTCGACGTGCTCCGGCCCGCGCGGCGTGTGATGGATGTGCAGCACGCGGTTGAGGCTGCGCGATTCGGTCGCCTGCTTCATCGGGCAATGCTCGCCCGCCTGGTCGCACGGCACGTCGTAGTGATGCGAGACCTGATGGCAGCGCCGCCCGACGTGCGCTTCGCCGGCGATGCCGAACTGCCGCTGGTACGCAGTGTTCGCGGCGAGAATCCGGTAGGACGGGTCGAGCACGATCATCGGCTGCGGGTCCTGCTCGAGGTACGAGACGAGCGCGCCCACGTCGGGCGGCGAAACGGGGACGATCGGGATGACGTCGCGCTGATCCATGGTTGGGCTCCGGCTGCGCGGCCCGCGGCCGCGTCGACTGCCAATTCTGCCATCGGACTGCCAATCGTGGCAGCGAACCTGCGCGAAAACCGCCTCGGCTGCGTCGCGCGCCGCGCGATGTCGACGCAAAAACACGATATGAATCAAGTCCCTGCACCCGGCGATCGGCGATGCTGTCTGCTTGGCACGGTTCTTGTTCAATCGATCGCCATATCGATGAATCGGACCCAGGAGGAACTTCGTGACAACAGCGTCCACGATGACCGTCGAAGGCTTTTTCGACCCGGCGACGTACACCCTCAGCTACCTGCTGCTCGACGGCGGCAGCGGCGAATGCGCGCTGATCGACAGCGTGCTCGACTACGACCCGAAATCCGGCCGCACGCGCACCGCGAGCGCGGGCCAGCTGATCGCGCGCGTGAACGCCCTCGGCGCGCGCGTGCGCTGGCTGCTCGAGACGCACGTGCACGCCGACCACCTGTCGGCCGCGCCCTACCTGAAATCGCATGTCGGCGGCGAGATCGCGATCGGCCGCCACGTGACGCGCGTACAGGACGTATTCGGCGCGCTGTTCAATGCGGGGCCCGCGTTCGCGCGCGACGGCAGCCAGTTCGATCGGCTCCTCGACGACGGCGACACGCTCGCGCTCGGTTCGCTGTCGATCCGCGCGCTGCATACGCCGGGCCACACGCCCGCATGCATGACCTACGTCGTCACCGACGGGCACGCGGCGCACGAGGCGGCCGCGTTCGTCGGCGATACGCTGTTCATGCCGGACTACGGCACCGCGCGCTGCGATTTCCCCGGCGGCGACGCGCGCACGCTGTACCGGTCGATCCGCAAGGTGCTGAGCCTGCCGCCCGACACACGCCTCTTCATGTGCCACGACTACCAGCCGAACGGCCGCGCGATGCAGTACGCGAGCACCGTCGCCGACGAACTGCGCGAGAACGTCCACATCCGGGACGGCGTCACCGAAGACGACTTCGTCGCGATGCGCACCGCGCGCGACGCGACGCTCGACATGCCGGTGCTGATGCTGCCTTCGGTGCAGGTCAACATGCGCGCCGGGCGCCTGCCGGAGCCCGAGGACAACGGCATGCGCTACCTGAAGATCCCGCTCGACGCGCTCTGATCCGGCCCGCCTCCCCAGCGACGACACGACTCACGACACGCACACGCAAACCATGGATATCCGCACGTTGACCGATACGCTGTCGGTCTCCCCCCAAATCGTCGCCGCCGATCTGCCGGCACTCGCGCAGGCGGGCTTTCGCTCGATCGTCTGCAACCGGCCGGACGGCGAAGGCCCGGATCAGCCGACCGTCGCCGAGATCGAGGCCGCCGCGCAGCCGTTCGGCATCGCGGTCCGCTACCTGCCCGTCGACTCGGGCAAGGTCACCGACGCGCAGGGCGAACAGTTCGGCGCGCTGCTCGGAACGCTTCCGGCGCCCGTACTCGCGTACTGCCGCACCGGAATGCGCTCGGCGACGCTGTGGGGGCTGTCGCAAGCGAGGCTTCGGCCGCTGAACGACATCGTCGCCGCGGGCCGCGCGGCCGGCTACGATCTCGCCGCGCTCGGGCGCCGCATCATGCAGCGCGGCCAGAGCGCGACGGCGCAGACCATCGAGGCGAGCCACGACATCGTGATCGTCGGCGCCGGCGCGGCGGGGCTCGCGGTCGCGTCGAGCCTGCTCGCGCGCGACCGCTCGCTCGACATCGGCGTGATCGATCCGGCCGACGCCCATTACTACCAGCCCGGCTGGACGATGGTCGGCGCGGGCGTGTTCCAGCCGCAGACGACCGCCCGCCGGATGGCCGCCGTGCTGCCGCGCGGCGTGCACTGGATCAAGGCCGCCGTCGCCGCGTTCGAGCCCGATACGCATACGGTCGTGCTCGACGGCTGCCGGCTCGTCCGCTACAGGCAGCTCGTCGTCTGTCCGGGCTTGAAGCTCGACTGGCACGCGATCGACGGCCTGCCCGAGACGCTCGGCAAGAACGGCGTCACGTCGAACTATCGCTACGATCTCGCGCCGTACACGTGGCAGCTCGTGCGCGCGTTCGGCGGCCGCCGCGCGTTCTTCACGCAGCCGCCGCTGCCGATCAAGTGCGCGGGCGCGCCGCAAAAGGCGATGTATCTGTCGGCCGACCACTGGCGGCGCACGAACCGCCTCGACAACGTCGACATCGAGTTCTTCAACGCGGGCGCGACGCTCTTCGGCGTCGCCGACTACGTGCCCGCGCTGATGGAATACGTGAAGCGTTACGACATCGCGCTGAACTTCGGCCACAACCTGACGGCGATCGACGGAGCGGGCAAGCGCGCGACGTTCGCACGCACGCTGCCGGAAGGCGGCGTCGAGATGATCACGCGCGAATTCGACATGATTCACGTCGTGCCGCCGCAGAAGGCGCCCGACTTCGTCCGCGCGAGCCCGCTCGCCGACGCGGCCGGCTGGGTCGACGTCGATCCGGCGACACTCAGGCACAAGCGCCACCCGGACGTGTTCGCGCTCGGCGACGTGACGAACACGACGAACGCGAAGACCGCGGCCGCCGCGCGCAAGCAGGCGCCCGTCGTCGCGCACAACGTGCTCGCCGCGCTCGGCCGCGCGCACGGCGAGGCAGCGTACGACGGCTACGGCTCATGCCCGCTGACCGTCGAGCGCGGCAAGATCGTGCTCGCCGAATTCCTGTACGGCGGCAAGGTCGCGCCGACCTTCCCTGCGTGGCTCATCGACGGCAAGCGCCCGTCGCGGCTCGCGTGGCTGCTCAAGGAGCGGCTGCTGCCGCCGCTCTACTGGCAGGCGATGCTCAAGGGCCGCGAATGGCTCGCGAAACCCGAGATCGTCGGCTGATCGCCGCCCCTCGCTGACAACGTCCGAAACAACGAAGCATGCTGATTTCTCTGGTGCTTGGCGGCATCGTCGGTGCGGTGCTGGGTTTGACGGGCGCGGGCGGCGGCATTCTCGCCGTCCCCGCGCTCGTCGTCGGGATGGGCTGGCCGATGCAGCAGGCGACGCCCGTGGCGCTCGTCGCGGTCGCGGGCAGCGCGGCGCTCGGCGCGCTCGAGGGCTTCCGGCGCGGACTCGTCCGCTATCGCGCGGCGCTGCTGATGGCCGCGGCCGGCGTGCCGCTGACGACGCTCGGCGTACGGCTCGCGCACGTGCTGCCGCAGCGCGTGCTGCTCGCCCTCTTCGCGCTCGTGATGCTGATCGTCGCGGTGCGCCTGCTGCGCCAGGCGCTCGCACATGCGGCGGGAGCGCCGCACCGCTCGCCGCTTTGCGTCGGCCGCATCGATCCCGCCACCGGACGCCTCGTCTGGTCGTGGCCGGCCGGCATCGCGCTAGCATCGACGGGCGCGCTGACGGGGCTGATGACGGGCCTCCTCGGCGTCGGCGGCGGCTTCGTGATCGTGCCGATGCTGCGCAAGTTCACGAACGTGACGATGCACGGGGTCGTCGCGACGTCGCTGATGGTGATCGCGCTCGTCGGCACGGGCGGCGTGATCGCGACGATGATAAGCGGCACGCCGGCGCCGCTCGACGTCACGCTGTGGTTCGCCGTGACAACCGCGCTCGGGATGGCGGCCGGGCGCTGGGTGTCGCGCTTCCTGTCCGCGCGGCACGTGCAGACGGGCTTCGCCGTCGCGCTCGCGTGCGTCGGGGTCGGGCTGCTCGGGAAGGCGGCGCTCGGCGTCTGACGCGCGGCCGGCGTTCGCGTGCTCGCGTCCCCTTCCAGATATGCGTGAACTGCCCGCAGCCGAAACTGCTCGTCATGCTTCGCCATGAAACCCCAAAGGTTGGATCGGCGTCCAACTTTTGGGGTGCAGCTCAAACGCGGGCATTTTCCGGGACTTCGCTCAGGCTGACGAACGGCCGACATCCCGGCCACCGGGCTACCCGCCGATCTGCGCGCGGCCGGCCCGCCGCCGCGTCAAACGGCCTCCGCCATCCGCCGTCGCTCCTGACGCAGCATCACGTAGTTCGCGGCCACGACGCCGATCGTCACCGCGACGATGAAGAGGGTCGCGAGCGCGTTCATTTCGGGATTGAGGCCGAGACGCACGCGCGAGAACACAACGAGCGGCAGCGTCGTCGAGCCGGGCCCGGACAGGAACGCGGACAACACCAGGTCGTCGATCGACAGCGTGAACGACAGCAGCCAGCCCGACACGAGCGCCTGCGAGATCAGCGGCAGCGTGATCGAGAAGAACACCTTGAACGGCGTCGCGCCGAGGTCGAGCGCGGCTTCC
The DNA here is from genome assembly GCF_001523835.1 of Burkholderia sp. ABCPW 14. Lineage (NCBI taxonomy): Bacteria > Pseudomonadati > Pseudomonadota > Betaproteobacteria > Burkholderiales > Burkholderiaceae > Burkholderia > Burkholderia sp. ABCPW 14. The sequence continues at coordinate 16,208 of NZ_LOVS01000158.1, forward strand.
TCGAGCGACGGGTTCAGTTCGCGCACGCGCGACTGCACGATGATCGCGACATACGAGATGCACAGCATCACGTGGCCGAGCCAGATCGTGAACATCCCGCGGCCGGCGGGCCATCCGAACCACTTGCCGAGCTCGATGAACAGCAGCAGCAGCGAGATGCCCTGGATCACCTCGGGAATCACGAGCGGCGCGTTGATCATCCCGCTGTAGAGCGCGAAGCCGCGAAAGCGGCCCATCCGCGCGAGCACGAAGCCCGCCCACGTGCCGATGAACACCGACGCGAACGCGGTCATCACCGCGATCTTCAGCGACAGCCACGCGGCCGAGATCAGCTCGTCGTCCTCGATGAGCGCCGTATACCAGCGCGTCGAGAAACCGGACCAGACGGTGACGAGCTTCGACTCGTTGAACGAGTAGACGACAAGGCTCGCGATCGGGATATACAGGAATCCGAAGCCGATCGCGAGCATCAACACCTGCAGAAAGCGATTCGGCTTCATCGACGGCGGCCCTCCTGCTCCTTCGCCTGGAAGTGCTGGAACATCGCCATCGGCACGAGGAGCAGCAGCACCATCGCGCAGGTCACGGCCGAGGCCATCGGCCAGTCCGCGTTGTTGAAAAACTCGTTCCACATGACGCGGCCGATCATCAGCGTGTTCGCGCCGCCGAGCAGCTCGGGAATCACGTACTCGCCGACGGCCGGAATGAACACGAGAAGACAACCCGCGATGATCCCGTTCTTCGACAGCGGCAGCGTGATCTGCACGAATGCCTTCCACGGCTTCGCGCCTAGGTCGTACGCGGCTTCGAGCAGGCGCAGGTCCATCTTCACGAGGTGCGCGTAGAGCGGCATCACGAGGAACGGCAGGTACGAATAGACCATCCCGATGTAGACGCCGATATTCGTCCGGTACAGTTCGATCGGCGTGCTGATGAGGCCCGTCCATATCAGGAAGTTGTTGAGCAGCCCGTTGTTCTTCAGGATGCCGATCCATGCGTACACGCGGATCAGGAACGACGTCCAGAACGGCAGCATCACCGCCATCATCAGCATGTTGCGCGTGCCCGGGTTCGAGCGCGCGATGTAGTACGCCATCGGATAGCCGAGCAGCAGGCACAAGAGCGTCGTGACCGCCGCGACGACGACCGAATTCACGTAGGTCGCGAAGTACAGGCTGTCGCTGAAGAGGAACGCGTAGTGCTGCAGGTTCAGCGTGACGTGCAGCACGCCTTCCGCGAGCGACGTGAGCTCCGTGTACGGCGGAATGCCGAGCCGAAGCTCCGCGAAGCTGATCTTGACGACGAGGATGAACGGCACGAGAAAGAACAGCACGAGCCAGAAGAACGGGCCCGCGATCACGGCCGTGCGCCCGGTGAGGCCGAACCGCTTCACCGGCCACGCGAGCAGGGACGAAAGCGCGTTCATGACGTCAGCACCACGCCCGCCGCGGCGCTCCAGCGCACGTAGATCTCATCGCCCCAGCCGGGCGAGTCGAGCTCGGCGATCGCGAGGCTCGACACGTTCGCGATCACGGTCTTCCCGGAATCGAGCTTCACGTGATACAGCGAGTAGCCGCCCATGTACGCGACGTTCGTGACGACGCCGCGCCCCCAGTTGTACGCGCCGTCGGCGGGCTTGCGCGTGAGCGCGATCCGCTCCGGACGCACCGACACCGTGACCGGCATGCCGAGCGGGCCCGTGATCCCGTGGTTCACGTAAAGGCGACACGGCAGGTCCGGCGACTCGATGAACACGTGATCGGGCTCGTCCTCGACAGTCGTGCCTTCGAACAGGTTCGTCGAGCCGATGAACTCGGCCGAGAAGCGGCAGTTCGGATATTCGTAGACTTCGTGCGGCGTGCCGATCTGCACGATCTGGCCTTCGCTCATCACGGCGAGCCGGCTCGCCATCGTCATCGCCTCTTCCTGGTCGTGCGTGACCATGATGCAGGTGACGCCAACCTTGTCGAGGATGTTGACGAGCTCGATCTGCGTGCGCTGGCGGATCTGCTTGTCGAGCGCGGACATCGGCTCGTCGAGCAGCAGCAGCTTCGGCCGCTTGACGAGCGAGCGCGCGAGCGCGACCCGCTGCTGCTGGCCGCCCGAGAGCTGATGCGGCTTGCGGCTCGCGTAGCGCGCCATCTGCACGAGTTCGAGCGCGTCGCGCACGCGCTCCTTCAGTTCGGCCTTCGGCACGCCTTCCTGCTTCAGGCCGAACGCGACGTTCGCTTCGACCGTCATGTGCGGAAACAGCGCGTACGACTGGAACATCATGTTCACGGGCCGCTTGTACGGCGGCATCTGCGCGAGGTCCTCGCCGTCGATCAGGATCTTGCCCGACGTGATCGTCTCGAGGCCGGCGAGCATCCGCAGCAACGTGGACTTGCCGCACCCGGAGCTGCCGAGGAGCGCGAACAGTTCGCCCTTGCATACGGTCAGATCGACGTTGCGCACCGCGAAGGTCTCGTCGAACTTCTTGACGACGTCGATGATCTGGACAAAGTTTTCGGCGCGCTCGTCGGCGCCCGTCTGATGCCGATAGGACGGCGCGCCTGCCACCGCCGCGCCCGACTGACTATTCATGATGTGCTGCTGTGCTCCTACGTTTGACGAACAAAGCCCCCGGGGACACCAGGGGCTTCTCAGGGTTGCCGCGATACTGCGCGCTTCGGCTTGCGCGTCAGCGTCCCGACTTCAGCTCGGTCCAGAGACGCGTTTGCAGGCGCTGGATTTCAGGCGGCAGCGGCTTGAGCAGGAACAGCGTCTTCACGACGTCCGGATGCGGGTAGACGGCCGGATCGTTCGCGACGTCCGGACGCACGTACTTGCGCGCTTCCGCGTTCGCGCTCGGGTAGTAGACCGCGTTCGTGATCGCCGCGTGAACCTTCGGTTCCTCGATGTAGTTGATCCATTGCAGCGCGGCGTCCTTGTTTTTCGCGTCCTTCGGAATCGCCATCACGTCGAACCACACGGGCGCGCCGCCCTTCGGCACGTAGTACTCGACCTTGTACGGCTTCTTCGCTTCGAGCGCGCGGTGCTTCGCGATCACGACGTCGCCCGACCAGCCGAACGCGAAGCAGATGTCGCCGCCGACCATGTCGTTGATGTAGCCCGACGAGTTGAACTGCGTGATGTACGGGCGAATCTTCTTGAGCACCTGCATCGCGGCCTGGTAGTCGGCCGGGTTCGTGCTCATCGGATCCTTGCCGATGTAGTGCAGCGTCGCCGCGAACATCTGGTCCGGCGCGTCGAGCACCGACACGCCGCACGCCTTCAGCTTCGAGATGTTCTCCGGCTTGAACAGGATGTCCCAGTTGTCGAGCGGCACCTTGCCGAGGAGCTTCTGCGCCTTGTCGACGTTGTAGCCGAGGCCCGTCGTGCCGTACGCCCAGGGCACCACGTACTTGTTGCCCGGATCGGCGCCCGCGACGAGCGCCATCAGTTGCGGATCGAGATACTTGAGGTTCGGCAGCTTCGACTTGTCGAGCGGCGCGAAGATGCCGGCCTGGATCTGCTTGCCCGCGTAGTTGCTGGTCGGCACGACGATGTCGTAGCCCGAGTTGCCGGTCAGAAGCTTCGCCTGCAGCGTGTCGTCGCTGTCGTAGTTGTCGTAGCGAACCTTGACGCCCGATTGCTTCTCGAAGTTCGGGATCGTGTCCTTCGCAATGTAGTCCGACCAGTTATAGACGTTGAGCTGCGTATCCTTCGCCGCCGCCACCGATGCGCCCGCGCAGAGCGCAAGTGCCGTCAACCGGCCCGCCACCTTTGCCTTCATCCCGTTCTCCCTGATCGAACCGATTCGATCGCCGTCAGCCTCGCCGCCGCGGCGCGCCGTTTCGCGCCGCCCCTTGAAAACCCCGAAAGCTACCACCAATCCGGCCCCGCCACAAAAATTTCCCGCCTTTGTCGCACAAACGGAACACATTTGCACTTTTCGATTGCGCGGCGGGTCACTGCGACGCAGCAGGTGGGCGCAATTTTATCGGGTTATCGCCGCGTGTCCATCCTCAAAAAAGGCCCGCGCACGACAAACGGATCTTCTACCTTAAATTCAGGCGGCGCCCGTTCGTCGTTTCATATAGGAGGACGAGCCGCGCGCCCGTCCGAACATCGCGCCCGCTCCGGCTGTGCGCGGCGAACCGTCCGTCGAACCGCCACCATGAACAGCAATCCGCTCGCTGCCCGCTCCGCGTCGTCACGCCATCCGCCCGCCTCCGGCGGGCCGGGCGGCCGCCGCCGCTGGGCGACGTTCGTCGGTGCGGGCGCGCTCGTCGCCGTCGGCTACATGGACCCCGGCAACTGGGCTACCGCGCTCGCGGGCGGCGCGGGCTACGGCTACGCGCTCCTCGGCGTCGTGATCGCCGCGAGCCTGATGGCGATGCTACTGCAATGGCTTGCCGCGCGGATCGGCGTCGTATCCGGGCGCGACCTCGCGCAGCTATGCCGCGAGCGCTTCGACCCGCGCGTCACCGTGCTGCTGTGGATCGCCGCCGAAATCGCGATCGTCGCGTGCGACGTCGCCGAGGTCGTCGGCGCGGCGGTCGCGCTGCAGATGCTGCTCGGCGTGTCGCTGACGACAGGCGTGCTGGCGTCGGCGGTCGGCACGCTCGCAATGCTCGCGCTCGAGCGGCGCGGCCGGCGTACGCTCGAGGCGGCGATCACGTCGCTCATCTTCTTCGTCGGCCTGTGCTTCGTGGTCGAGGTCGCGCTCGCACGGCCCGACTGGCATGCGGCGCTCGCGGGCGCCGCACCGTCGCCGCAACTGCTGCGCGACGCCGGCATGCTGTGGCTCGCGGCCGGCATCCTCGGCGCGACCGTGATGCCGCACAACCTCTACCTGCATTCGACGCTCGTCAAGCACCACGCGAACGCGCGCGACGAGCAGTCGATCCGGCATGCGCTCTTCGGCGTCAACCTCGATACGTTCGTATCGCTCGGATTCGCATTCGTGATCAATGCGGCGCTCCTCATCGTCGCGGCAGCCGTGTTCCACGCAAGCGGCCATCACGACGTCACCGATCTCGCCGACGCGCACCGGCTCATCGCGCCCCTCGTCGGCAACCGCTGGGCGGGCCTGCTGTTCGCTGCCGCGCTGCTCGCGTGCGGGCTGTCGGCGACCGTGACGGGCACGCTTGCCGGACAGGCGGTGATGGAAGGCTTCCTGAAACTGACGCTGCCGCGCTGGCAGCGCGCGCTACTGACTCGCGCGCTCGCGATGGGGCCCGCGCTCGCGGCAGTCGGCCTGTTCGGGCAGCACGGGTCGAACCGGTTGCTCGTCGCGAGCCAGGTCGTGCTGAGCCTGCAGTTGCCGCTCGCGATGGTTCCGCTCATCGTATTCGCGTCGAGCCGCGAGCTGATGGGCGGCTGGCGGGCCCGCGGCGGGCCGCTCGCGGCCGCGTGGGCGTGCGCCGCCGTGATCCTGCTGCTGAACGGGGCGCTCGTCTGGCAGCTCGCGACGGCGGAGTAGGCAAGCGGAACGTCGGCGACGCGCGGTTGTTCGATTTGCTCGATTTGCGCTCCGTCGACGGTTATCCGGTTGACATTTCGGTTGGAAAGTCGGCGCGATTTCGGCTTCGCGTTTTGGCGATGCGGCGGGTTTTATGCGGGAAATGGACGCTTCGATTCAAGTGCGCTCCAACTCGGCGCTTCGACCTAGTCGAAGGTCGAGCGCATCGATTATCAGTGCGGAATGGGCAACTCCGGATGGGTGGCGCCGGATTGATCATTCCCGATTGTCCGTTCCGGATTGGCGGCTCCGGCCAAGCGTCTCGATTCGGCGCTTGCATCGAGCCGCGCTGTCGCCCACCCGGCAACGCCGGCTGCGCAGCAACCGGACACCATCCCGGCTTCGCCACAGCGAGCCGCCTGACGGCCGAAGCCGGCCGGCGCGAACAATGACGCGAATCGCCACCGACTGCGAAAGCCGCGCGCCGTCCGCCAGCCGACGAGACATCGCCGCCCACTCGCCGCCCCGACATCTGGCGATACCGCCGCGGCACCCCGGCCCAGGCTCGTACCGCGCGACTCGACTGTGTCGGCAAAACCGCCCGCGACGGCTTCGCCGGGCGTTCCGAGCACATGCTTTAACATAACGGCTTGCCGCACGTGCGGCGACCACCGAATTCAATGTTCCGATGACCTCGAATCTTCACGACAACCCCGACAGCCCCTGCATCGGCGTCTGCTCGACGCTCTTCGACGAAGTCTGCAAAGGCTGCGGACGGACGGCGCTCGAAGTCTCGAACTGGGTGTTCATGACGGACGCCGAGAAGCAGGCGGTCTGGGAGCGCATCACGCGCGAAGGCACCGCGATGCGCTTTCAGTACGACAAGCTGTAAGCACGCGGCCCGCCGCACGAGCGGCGCACACGGATTCCATCAGCATCCCGAAGCGAATCGGCACAAAAAAAAGACGGCACGCATGAAGCCGTGCCGCCAACCCCAACACTTTTCGATTCTTTCGATACTTAGAACTTCATCCCGACGCCGACGCCCACGACGAGCGGATCGATGTTCAGCCGGCCGAGCGGCTGGCCGCCGAGCGTCGCATCGGTGTGCATCCAGATTTTCTTCACGTCGACGTTGACGAACAGCTTCTTCGTCACTTGCACGTCGACGCCGAACTGCAGCGCGGGACCGAAGCTGTGGTTGTTGACCCCGATCCCCTCGCCGCCCGCGTGCAGCCCGTTGTTGTAGAACAGCGTGTAGTTGATGCCCGCGCCGACGTACGGCCGCACCTTGCCGGCGTGATTGAAGTGGTACTGCAGCAGCAGCGTCGGCGGCAGCACGCCGACGCCGCCGAGATCGCCGAGCGACGACGTGATCTGATGCCGCGACGTGCCGAGAATCAGCTCGACGCCCAGGTAGTCGCGAATCATGTAGGTGAAGTCGAGTTCGGGGACGATCGCGTTGTTCACGCCCACGTTCAGCGCCGACAGCGTATTGCTCGTGCGTTCGTCCGGCATGATGCTGATCCCGCGAACGCGCGCGATGATATCGCCTTGATTGATGCCCTCCCCGGGCGAAGCCGCATGCGACAGCGACGGAATCATCGCGAGGCCGGCTGCACAGGCGATGGCGGTGGTGCAATTACGAACTGTTTGACGACGCATGTTAAGGACCCCCTAAGAACAGGCTTCATTCTCAGGGGATGGTTCCCTACTTATATTGATGAACATCAAGTCTCACGCAAGCGAGAATGTAGGACGGTTTGTCGCAGGCTCGGGCGCGGTACCCGTCAGCAGCAGCTCGAGCAAGTCACGCACGCTGCGGATCGCCTGCCCGAACGGCAGCGACTCGCGACCGCGGAAGAACAGCCCGTTCGCGACGTCGCCGCGCAGCGCCGCAGCGAGGCGCGTGTCGATGCAGAAGTGGCCGAAGCGCTCGATGCCGTCGCGCAATCCGCACGCGGTCAAGCATTCGAGCGCGGACGGGCAGCGCTGCTTGAGCGCGCCAATCTTCGCGCGAATGCGCGCCTCGTGCCGCAGATAGCGCTCGAGCCACGGCGTCTTCACCGCGCGTGCAGGCAGCCCCGTGACGCTCACGAACTCGACGATGTCGTCCGGCTTCGCATTCGCGAGCACGTGCTTGAAGTTCGGATGGGCGTCGCCCTCTTCGGTGACCGCGAACGGCGTGCCCACCTGCACGCCGTTCGCGCCTTCGGCGAGTGCCGCACGCACCGCTTCGTGACTGTTGATGCCGCCCGCGACGATGAGCGGAATCCGCTCGCGCTCGAGCCCGAGCGACGCGAACGTCTGCACGGTCTCTTCGATGACGCGCGCAAATTCGAAACGCGGATCGCCCATGTCGTCGAGATTCGTCACGCCGAGATGGCCGCCCGCATGCGCCGGATGCTCGATCACGATCGCATCGGGCAGGCGCCCCTTCTTCATCCACTTTTTCAGCACGAGCGCAGTCCCGCGGCTGTCCGACAGGATCGGAATCAGCGCGACATCGTGCCCCTGCGTCATGTCCGGCAGATCGAGCGGCAACCCTGCGCCCATCACGATCGCGTCCGCACCGAATTCGCATGCGATGCGCACATAGTCCGCGTGCGAGCGCACCGCCTTCATCACGTTGACGGCGACCATCCCGTGGCCCTCGCTCCACGTCTTCGCGCGCTGGATCTCGCGCGCGAGCGCTTCGAGATTCGCGGCCTCCATCGTTTCGCGATCGGGACGCCGCTTGCAGCGCTCGATCAGATCGGTGTGGTGATGGCGCAAGTCGATACTCGCGATCGTGCCGAGCGCGCCTTCGCGCGCGACGCTCCCGGCAAGCCGATGCGCGGAGATGCCGACGCCCATTCCGCCCTGCACGACGGGCAACAGCGAACGGCCGCGAATCTTGAGCGGCGGAAAAGATGTGGGATCGGTCATCGCAACCTCTCGATACGGCAGAAAGAATTTGATGATCGGCGATTGTCGGCGAAGCGCCTTGACCGTCGTCAAGAAAAACGGCACGCGTCCGCGTGGACGCATGCCGTGCCGTCACAAAAAGATGCGCGCTTGATACGCGCTTATGCATTCTTCTTTATGCGTTCTTCTTCGGACGCAACTGCATCGATTTGTATTCCAGATATTCCTCGAGCCCGTACACGCCGTTCTCGCGGCCGATCCCCGACTGTTTGAAACCGCCGAACGGCGCAGCCATGTTCCAGGCACCGCCATTGATGTCGACCTGGCCCGTGCGAATGCGCCGCGCGACGCGCAGCGCGTGCTCGTCGCTGCCCGACCACACCGCGCCGCCGAGACCATACGGCGAATCGTTCGCGATCCGCACCGCATCGTCATCGTCGCGATACGTGATGATCGACAGCACCGGGCCGAAGATTTCCTCCTGCGCGATCGTCGCATCGGGCCTCACGCGGCCGAACACGGTCGGCTTCACGAAGAAGCCGCGCGTAACGCCCTCCGGCATGCCGAGGCCGCCCGTGACGAGCTCCGCGCCTTCGTCGATGCCGCGCTGGATGTAGCCCTGCACGCGCGCTTGCTGAACCGCCGACGCGAGTGCGCCGAGCCGCGTCGCATCATCGCGCGGGTCGCCCGCGACATACGCTTCGGCCGCCGACTTCGCGAGCTCGCGCGCTTCGTCGTAGCGCGATTCCGGCACGAGCATCCGCGTGTGCGCGGAGCACGTCTGGCCCGCGTTCAGATAGCACGCGGATACCGTACCCTTCACCGCGGCCACGAAATCCGCATCGTCGAGAATCACCGACGCCGACTTGCCGCCCAGTTCGAGCGCGACGCGCTTCACGCCGGCCGCGGCCAGCTCGGCGACGCGCTTGCCCGCGCGCGTCGAGCCGGTGAACGACACCATGTCGACATCGGGATCGCTCGCGAGCGCTTCGCCGACGACAGGCCCGTAACCGCACACGAGGTTGAACACGCCGGCGGGCAGCCCGGCATCGTGAATCGCTTCGGCGAGCATGAACGCATTGAGCGGCGCGACTTCGGACGGCTTCAGCGCGACCGTGCAGCCTGCCGCGAGCGCGGCCGCGACCTTCAGCGTGATCTGGTTGAGCGGATAGTTCCACGGCGTGATCGCCGCGACGACGCCGATCGGCTCGCGCACGACGAGCGAATTGCCGACCTGCTCTTCGAACGCGAACGTCTCGGCGAGCTTCGCATACGCGCCCCAGTTGTAGACCGGCCCGCCGACCTGGATCGCGCGCGACAGCCTGATCGGCATGCCGACTTCGCCCGTGATCAACTGCGCGAGTTCCTCGCTGCGCGCCTTCAGGTTTTCGGTGATCTTGTGCAGATAGCGGGCGCGCTCGGCGGGCGGCGTCGCGGCCCAGCCGTCGAACGCGGCGCGCGCGGCGGCGACGGCCGCTTTCGCGTCATCGGCGGAGCCCTCGGGAATGCGACCGATCACGGCCTCCGTGCCGGAGTCGATCACGTCGATCGCGCCCTTGCCCGCGCTCGGACGCCACGCGCCGCCGATGTAGAACTGTTCGTAGGTTTTCATTGCAGCCCTCTCGTCTCCCGGTCGAAATATGATCATTCTACCCAGTCGAACGCATCGGCCAACCCGGCATCCCTATTGCTCGAGATAAGAAGCGGGCGTTATCCCCCATCGTTGCGGAGAACGTCGGGCTCGCCGGGCGAACTACACTCGAGGAATCGCATTTCACCAGGAGACACCCTCGCCCCGCAACAGCCTGCGGACCCATTCCGTCGAGCCGCTCGAAGCGCGCAACCGACCTCCCGCCCACTATGTGAATCGCCTTTGCTCGAAAGGACGAACGACCATGCCTAATTCACTCGAAACCCAGATTCGTCAGGCAATGAAAACAGGCAGCGCTTTCACTGTCGAATTCGATCAGAGTCTCAATCAGAAATCGCCGGGCACCTTGAGTGTATTTCTTCACTCGATGAATGGCGGCGTCAGAATCGATCTCGATTCGGGCAATCACGGCGAGCCGGCAAAAGTACTTTGGCTGCCGTGGAAACAAGGCGAACTGCAAACGCTGCAGCCCGGATCGATCTCGACCCGAGACATGCTGTTCTTCACCTACTATCTATCCGGTTGCAAAGTATTCGCCGGCAGGAGCGGTCCGATCTGGCACATCGATGCTCCAGTCGACGTCGCGCAATTCTGGCGCAGGATGACGAGCGACGAATGGATGGAGGATTGGGCCACCGGAACCGATCGAGCCGTGGCCTACCTCCATCGCGCAGGCCAACGCGAAAACCTGTGGAAGCTGTCCGAGTACCTCGAAGGCCCCGCACCGAGCACCTACGGTAGCGGCGATCTTGGACAAGCGGTGGTAGGCGGAATCGTCAGCGGCCCTCAGCAAGTCGACCTGTATCGGTACGCCACGACATCTTCGGGTTCATCTCCTTGGAGCCCATTGACGTACGGCGATCAACGACGCAAGAAATAAGCGGGAAACCGTGCGTCTCCGTCGGGAACCGACGGCCAGGCCCGCATCGACGACAAAGGGCAGGAAATCCATCGGACCACCGCATTCCTGCCCTACCTCGAACAAAACCGAATCCGATTATCCGGCGGCCATTTCCGATCGAGCCGCCGCCATCATCTCTTTTATTGCAGCCCCTTGCTCGCGAGGAAATCCTCGTAGTTTCCGCCGAAGTCGACGAGCGTGCCGTCCGTCGTCACTTCGATGATCCGGTTCGCGAGGCCGCTGACGAACTCGCGGTCGTGCGACACGAAGATCAGCGTGCCTTCGAACTTCTCGAGCGCGATTTGCAGCGACTCGATCGATTCCATGTCCATGTGGTTGGTCGGCTCGTCCATCAAGAGCACGTTGTGGCGGCCGAGCATCAGCTTGCCCCAGATCATGCGCCCCTTCTCGCCGCCCGACAGCACCTTCACCGACTTCTTGATGTCGTCCGCCGAGAACAGCAGGCGGCCGAGCGTGCCGCGCACCATTGTCTCGTCGTCGCCGTCCTTGCGGTACTGGTCGATCCAGTCCATCAGCGTGACGTCGTTCGGGAACTCTTCGTACGTGTCCTGCGGCATGTAGCCGATATTCGCGTTCTCGGCCCACTTGACCGTGCCGTGATCGAGCGTCAGGTTGCCGAGCAGCGAACGCAGCAGCGTCGTCTTGCCCGCGCCGTTCTCGCCGATGATCGCGATGCGCTCGCCCGGCTGCACCGACAGGTTGAAGTTCTGGAAGATCGTCCGTTCGTATTGCTTCGTGATCGTATCCGCAACGACCGCGATGTTGTGCAGCTTCTTCTCGAACTCGAAGCGGATGAACGGGTTCTGCCGCGACGACGGCTTGAATTCCTCGATCTTGATCTTGTCGATCTGCTTCGCGCGGCTCGTCGCCTGGCGGGCCTTCGACTTGTTCGCCGAGAAGCGACGCACGAAGTCCTGCAGCTCGGCGACGCGTTCCTTCGCGCGCGCGTTCGCGGCCGCCTGTCGCTCGCGCGCCTGCGCGGACGCGAGCATGTAGTCGTCGTAGTTGCCCGGCCAGACCTTCAGCGTGCCATAGTCCATGTCGGCCATGTGCGTGCACACCGAGTTCAGGAAGTGACGATCATGCGAGATGATGATCATCGTCGAGTTGTAGTTGTTGAGCGTATCTTCGAGCCAGCGGATCGAATTGATGTCGAGGTTGTTGGTCGGCTCGTCGAGCAGCAGCACGTCCGGATTCGAGAACAGCGCCTGCGCGAGCAGCACGCGCAGCTTCCAGCCCGGCGCGACGTCGCGCATCGGACCGCTGTGGAATTTCTCTTCGATGCCGATGCCGAGCAGGAGCGCGCCCGCGCGCGCCTCGGCGTCGTAGCCGCCGTACTCGGCGAACTTCGCCTCGAGCTCGGCGGCGTGCATGTAGTCGTCGTCGGTCGCTTCCGGGTTCGCGTAGATCGCGTCGCGCTCGGACATCGCGGCCCACATCTCGGTGTGGCCCATCATCACGACGTCGAGCACACGCACGTCTTCATACGCGAACTGGTCCTGGCGCAGCTTGCCGAGACGGACGTTCGGCTCGAGCGCGACGTTGCCTCCGGACGATTCGAGATCGCCGCCGAGGATCTTCATGAAGGTCGACTTGCCGCAGCCGTTCGCCCCGATGAGGCCGTAGCGGTTGCCCTCCCCGAACTTGACCGAGATGTTCTCGAACAAGGGCTTGGGCCCGAATTGCATCGTGATGTTGGCGGTAGAAAGCACAGCGTGGCCTCGTGAAAGAGGAGAGATCGACGGGAAACCGAGTATTTTAGCAGGAGTCGGTGACGTGCTGCTCGCAGGCGCGCTCGGCGGGCATGCAATGCGCGGGCAAACGGCCGCAAGCGGCCGCGCTGCGACAATCGGGGATCGATCGGTTTGCGCAGCGGCGACACGGGAACGGACGCGTTTGGCGTAGCGCGGCGGCCGCGCCGCACGATGGCAGCGCGACGGCGGTGGCGCACATCCGCACGGCGACAGCGCGCGCGACGGCGGCAGTATTGCACGAGATCGCGAAAACCGCCGCCCAAGCCGTTCCGCCGCTGCAAGCGACTCCGTCGCCAAACGCGTCGAATGCGTCGAATGCGGCGATCGCCGCGGCCACGATCCCATCGGGAGGGAACAAACCGGCGCACTTCGCATTCGGCGCAAATCCGCGCCGATTCGCCCACGATTTACGCTGCGCGGGTTCGTGCCCGCCCTTCAAGCACGCTGCCGGGCGCGCCCACCGCACACCGGGGCCGAGCGCGCCGCGCGACGATCGCGGCGAGGCGAGGCGAGGCGCCTTGCCGGCGTCCTCCGTCGGCTACCGCTTCGACACGTTCGGCGCGGGCGCCTTGCGCGGCGTCTTCAACTGCGCGAACAACACCGAACACGGCACGTCCTTGTTGTTGCTCGGCGCGATCAGCGGGACCAGCGCCGCGAACGGATTGATCAGTCCGAGGCCGACCATCGCGCCCGCGCGCAACGCGAGCGCGCCCGCATCGACGCCGACGTCCGGATTCTTGAACGTACCCTTCGCGTAAAGCGGCGAGCGCAGCGAGAACACTCGGAAGCCCTTCGTGTGCGGATGGATCTTCAGGTCCAGGGTTTCGTCGCGCAGACTGATCGGGCCGTCGATGTTGATCAGCGCATCGTCGGTGTCGAACGCAAACACCTTCGTATCGAGCACGCCGCTGGTCGCGACAAAATCGATCGCCGCGCAATTGATCTTCACGTCGCGGCCGCCGAACAACTTCTCGTAGACGACGTTCGCGACGTTCAACCCGGCCGCCTCCATCAGCAGCCGGCTGATCGCGCCGTTGGTCACGAGCGCCTTCACTTCGCCGTTCGCGGTCGCCGCGAGCGCCGCGGGCGAGTTGCCGGTCGCCGACAGCGCGGCGTCGCCGTTGATCTCGCCGAGCGCCGACTGCATCACCTTCTGCGTCGCGAACAGCTGTTTCAGCTTCAGGTGGCGCGCCGACACGGAGAAGCGCCCCTTCAGCGGCGCACCGCTGCCGTCGAGCCGCGCGTCGGTAGCGAGCGACCCGCCTGCCACGCCGAACTTGAGCGGCAGCAGCGACAGCACGCCGTCCTGCATCACGACGTGCGTGTACAGGTCCGTGATCGGCAAGTCGGCGCGCTTGACGAGCTTCGTGCCGGTGAACTTCACGTCGGCGTCGAGCGCGCGCCAGCGGTCGGTGCGGAACGTCTCGACAGGCAGCACGCGGCCCGGCGGCTGCTTCGTCGTGTCGCCGCGCCGCGCCTTGCTCGCCGCCGTGTCGGCACCGATGATCGGCGCGAGATCGGAGAACTGGAGCAGGTTCGACACGAGCTCGCCCGACAGCAGCGGACGCGGCTCGCGCTGCGCGTACTCGAGCGTGCCGCGCAGATCGCTGCCGCCGACGCGGCCGTTGAAGTTCTCATAGCGGAACGTACTCGCGCGGCGCTTGAAATTGCCGATGAGGCGCCCTTCGGTCGCATATGGCGGCGTATCGGGCAGCGTCACGCCCGTGAGCGGATACAGATGCGACATGCTCGAACCCTGCAGCCACAGGCGCAGATCGATCGCCGCGAGGTGCACGGGATCGGAGAGCGTGCCGACGATCGCCAAGCGCGTGTCGCCCGCCTTCACGTCGGCCTGCAGCGGGAACGGGCGCGACGCGTCCTGCAGCGCGAGCACGCCGCCCATCTTGCCCGTGCCGTCTACCGGCACGCCCTTGTAGCGGCCCTTGACCGTCAGGCCGAACGCGTAGGCCGGACCGGTCGGCTTCCTCGCAGCGGCCGCCGCGGACGCGCCGGACGCTGCGCTGGCGCCGCTCGCGCCGGAGGCGATCATGGTCGTCGGGACGGCCGAGGTGGCCGACATTGCCGAGATGGCCGATGCGCCGGCCGCACCCGCGCCCGGCGCGGAAGGCTTGCCAGCCGCAACGGCCGCTGCGCTCGCGCCGGACGGCGCGTGCGTCACCGATGCGGCGGTCGCATTCGACGAAACGCTCTTGCTTGCCGCCGTCTTGGCCGTCGCCGCCTGATCCGCCGCGGAAGCCTTGCCGGCCGAAGCCGCTGCATTCGCGTCCGACGCGCCGCTCGCCGCGGGAGCCTTGCCCGATTCGGGCGCCGACGCAGCCGAGGCCGCCGACGCCTGGGATGCGACCTCTGCCTTCGCCTTCGCGGTCAGCTGCGCGGCGCCCTTCTTGCCGACGCGCTGCGCCGACGCCGCCCGCGATGTCTCCTCCTGCTGCTTGAGCACGTCGCCGAGCGGGATCTGCTGGCCGAGCGTGTCGATCGCAACGGTCAGATCGGCTTTCGTGATCGCGTCGCGGTACACGACCGTGCCCTTCGCGAAGCCGAAGTCGCGCAATTGCACCTTCCACGGCGAGGGGCCGGAGGATTTCTTGAACTCGAAGGTCCAGTTGTTGCGGCCGTCGGCGAGGCGCTCGACATCGAGCGCCGGATTGACCAGTTCGATCGTGGGGATCACGACTTCATGTGCGAGGAGCGGCAGGACCGCGAGCTCGAAGCGCGCTTCGTCGAGCGTCGCGAAATTGAGCGCCTTCGCCCAGGCCGGGTTGCCGATGACGACCTGGGTCGCCGAGAACATCGGCCACGGCACCCACGCGCGCCAGCCGGTTTCGCCGTCGGGACGCCGCCAGCCGACCTTGATGTCGCCGCGGATCTCGAACGGCCGGCCGATCGACGCGCTTGCCTGCTCGTTGATCCAGGGTTTCGCGCGATTCCAGTCGAACGTGAAGATGAACACGCCGAGCGCCGCGGTCAGTACCGCGACGATGCCGACGATCCACGCCACCGTTTTGCCGAGGGTACGGGTGAGCGTCATGCCAGATTCCGTCGTTGTGCTTCGTGAACCGGCCGCGCCGCGCAGCATGCGCGACGCAGCCGCTAGTGGTTATTATGGCGCACGACACCGCGCCACCCGCCCCCATTTACCGTTTTTTGCGTTTTTTGCATCTATGACAGCCGATGTCCTGATCGAGACCCGACAGATCGCCCGCCGCGACGCGGCGAGCGGCAAGACACTCCTCGCCCCGACCGACTTCGTGCTCGCGCCGGGCGAGCGGATCGCGCTCACCGGACCGTCTGGCTCGGGGAAGAGCGTATTTTTACGCGTTCTGGCCCTGCTCGACCCGAGCGACGGCGGCCGGCTGCTCTGGCACTGCAAGCGCGTCCCGCGCGCGGCGATTCCGCGCTACCGGCGCAGCGTCGCGTACGTGCGGCAGCGCCCGGCGACGGCCGACGGCACGGTTGAAGATCTGCTGCGCTACCCGTATTCGCTCGCCGTCTACCGCGACGCGCACTTCGATCGTGCCCGCGTCGCGCACCTCGCCGCGCAGGCCGGCCGCGGCGACGATTTCCTCCGCAAGGCATCGAGCGAGCTGTCGGGCGGCGAGGCGCAGATCGCCGCGCTGCTGCGCGTGCTGCAGCTCGATCCCGACGTGCTGCTGCTCGACGAGCCCACTTCCGCACTCGACCCCGATTCGACCCGTGCAATCGAGGCGCTCGTGTCTGCATGGTTCGACGCCGCGCCGAGCGCCCGCTCGTACCTGTGGATATCGCACGATCCGGCCCAGGCGGCGCGCGTCGGCGCGCGACGCCTGACAATGCGC
This sequence comes from Burkholderia sp. ABCPW 14, assembly GCF_001523835.1. Taxonomy (NCBI): domain Bacteria; kingdom Pseudomonadati; phylum Pseudomonadota; class Betaproteobacteria; order Burkholderiales; family Burkholderiaceae; genus Burkholderia; species Burkholderia sp. ABCPW 14. The sequence goes on from NZ_LOVS01000158.1 coordinate 32,724, forward strand.
GCCGGCGTGCTCGACGTCGTCGCGACGGAGGACGTCCGATGAACACGCCGCTGCAAGATCTGAGCCTCGTCGACATCGGCATCGCGGCGGCCCTCGTCGCGATCAACGGCGCGATCTCGGTCGCGCTGTCGCTCGACCTCGGCCGCAAGCTCGCTTGGGCCGCCGCGCGCACCGTCGTCCAGTTGCTCGCGATCGGCTACGTGCTCGGCTGGGTGTTCGGCCATCCGCACTGGTATGTCGTGCTGCCGCTTGTCGCGCTGATGACGCTGATCGCCGGCTTCGCGGGCGCCGCGCGCGGCAAGCGCACCTACGCGGGCCAGCGCGTCGACAGCATCCTGTCGATCTGGGCGAGCAGTTGGTTCGTCGCGGCGATCGGCCTGTTCGTCGTGATCCGCATCCATCCGTGGTACGCGCCGCAATATGCGATTCCGATCCTCGGGATGGTCCTCGGCAATACGCTGACGGGCGTGTCGCTCGGCATCGAGCGGATGATGGAGGAGCTGACCGCGCGGCGGGATCGCGTCGAGACCGCGCTCGCGCTCGGCGCGACACGCTGGGAGGCCGCGCAGGATGCGGCGCGGCAGGCGGTGCGCGCCGGGATGCTGCCGACGCTCAACCAGATGGCCGTCGTCGGCGTCGTGAGCCTGCCGGGGATGATGACGGGTCAGGTGCTCGCCGGGCAGTCGCCGTTGCAGGCGGTCCGCTATCAGATCGTCATCATGTTCCTGATCGCCGCGGCGTCCGCGCTCGGCACCGTCGGCGCCGTGCTGTCGACGTATCGGCGGCTCTTTTCCGCCGAACACCGCTTTCTCGCGTCGCGGCTCGTCGAGCGGGCGGCGGCGAAGAACGGCGGGTGAGATGTCGAGCCAAACGTTCGCGATGCGGATCGGTGGATCGGTGGATCGGTGGATCGGTGGATCGGTGAGTCGGTGAGTCGGTGAGTCGGTGGATCGGTGGGTCGGTGGGTCGGTGGTTCGGCGGTTCGGCGGTTCG
>NZ_LOVS01000159.1:0-67925 GCF_001523835.1 Burkholderia sp. ABCPW 14
TTTCGACGGCTCAAGATTCGTTACGAACGCTATGCTCATGTTCACGAGGCCTTCATGTCTCTGGCTTGCGCTTTGATTTGCTGGACGCGTCTAAAGTCTCTGTTTAACTAATTTCGCAACAGCTTCTTATACAGGCGAGGTGCATTGGATTTGTGTGCAATTTGCACGATATCAATTGGAGATCGCGACTGAAAAGCGATCGGGGGCTTGAGGGAGTGAGCGCGCGATAGGGCGACGGTTGCCTGAATCGACTGGCGGATGGGCACGCGTGCCCGAGCATCCAAAGTGTGTCGGCACCGATGACGTATCGTCGCTACATGGATAAATGATGCACGACGGCAGTCTTGACGAGCGACGCGTGTGACGAGCCTTGCTACGTTGCTATGTCGCAGCGGTATCGTGAAGCGCATACGCGAATGTGACGCGGCAGGGAAAGCATGCATCGCATGCGCGCGCGGCGGCGATTCGCGGCTGCCGCCGCCTCGCGAAATTACTGATCATCCGGATGAACGTCTGGCGGTCAACGCGTTGTGCGCGCGTGCTCGTCAGCGCGCGGCTGTCGAGCGGAGGCTGCGCATACATTCACCAGTTGCCGTTGCCGTCGAACGTTGGGCAGGCGCTCGGGTCGTCGGGATCGGGAAACATCACTTTTTGTTTGAAGTCGTCGATCAGCCACTGGTTCATGATTTCGTCGAGCGACACCGGTGATGTCGGCGTGTCGCGTTCCGTCGATTCGCGAACGTTTTCAATTGGCGTGTGGGTCGTGGCTTGCAGGGGCATCATTGCATGGTTCCTGTTCGGTTGAAGTGAGGGGGGAAACGGAGGCGTCGTCGATCGCGGCGGCATCGCGCTGCTCGAATCGGCGCAATGCGTCGATCACTGCCCGCTGCGCGAGCGTATCGTCGTCGGTCCGAGCCGCCGCGCGACATGCGGCGAGCGCCGCTTCGCTTAGCTCACGCGCGATATCGCGCGGATCGAATTCGAAAATGTCCTCGTCGGATTCGACAACGAATGAGCGCGTATCGGCAAGGACGATTTGCACCGACGGATACGCGCCGCTTAGCCGCTCGCGTATTGCGGGCGCGATTCGGGCCGCGCGCGCCGGTACCAATACACGCAGCGGACGGTCGACCGCGCACACGCGGCGGCTTTCGAGTGCGTCGACGATGCGCAGCAGTAAATCCGGATCGTCGAGCAGGCCTTCGAGCGAGTGACGGACGTCGTCGGCGCCGCGTTCGAGTAGCGTCGTCCTTTGCACGTTGATCCGCTCGAGGCAATCGACGACTTCCGCGATCGCGCGTGCGAATCCCGCTTCGTAGCCTGCTGTTGCGGCGCGAGTGCGCGATGCCTGCACGTCGCGTTCGGCGTCGCGCACGAGAAGTTGCGTGCGGCGCTTCGCTTCGTCGAGCAATCGTTCGGCGCGCGCTGCTTGCGATAGCGGTGCGCGCTTGAGCAGCACGCCGGCGAGCGGCGCGAGCGTGTCAGGAAACTGGCGCGGGGTCGAGAAGCGCATGGTTCACCGCGAAGGAGAAGAGCGTGGAGGGGCAGACGGTGCAAGTGTTGTCGCGAGCGCCGTCCAGTTCGTTGGCAAGGCGTGCCGCATGCGGGCGCGCAAACAGGAGCGGAAGACGCTGACGCAGTGCGCGCGGCGCGTTGCGTAGCGCGGCCGCGATGCACGCAGCGCCGGCGGCGATGATCGCGTCGTCGTCCGGGAGGCCGGTGCACTCGGCTTTCGGCACGGCCGCGTGCGGCACGCAAAGAAAGCGCTGGCTCGACGGATCGAGGTGCACGTATCGCCCGTGCTCGACGAGCGCCGCGCGCAGCCGCTGCACGCCGATCAGGAACGCGATGCGCGGCAGGCGTACCCAATGATCGATGCAGGTCCGCGCGAGCGGTACGTCGTGCAAATCAAAATCGATCGCCGTGTCAAGGTGATAGCGGTCGATCATCCATTGATTCGCGATGTCGGCTGGCACGCGCGCGAGATCGACGCCGTCGGCCGTTCGATGATCCGGGTGCGCATAGACGAACGGGCCGTATATCACGTGCAGCAACGCATGCGGATTCATCGGCGGCGCTCCTGTGGATCGTCACGATCTGTATAAGTCGCGTCTGGCGAGTCGGCACCGGCGGCTGTCTCGGCAGCGCCGGGTGTATCTGGCACGTCGGGCTCGACCGGTCCGTCGGGTTCGATGCGCGTGGTCGTGCATGCCGACGCGTCGCGCGTGGCGATGCGTCGGCGGCGAAGGTAGACGAGTCCGCACGCGGCCGCCGCCGCGAGCGCGGCTGGAATTGCGGCGAGCCAATAGAGCCAGACAATGCCCTTGTGTGCTGCGGGCTTTGTCGGTGCGCCGCGGAAGAGCGGCGGTGTGCGATATAGGATCACCGAGATGTCGTCGTAGTCGATGTTCGTGAAGCTGTTTTTCACGAATCGCTTTGCTTCGCTGACGAGGATGTCTTCGTTGACGGCGTTGCGATAGGTGAGGAGCGCCGCGACGTGAATCCGGGCGTCGGCTTTGCCGCTATCGGACGGTTTGAGCGGATAGCTGATTTGCACGCGCGCACTGACGACGTTCTGCAGCGCGGCGAGATTCTGTTCGAGGCGCTGCTCGATGGCGGACAGCAGGCGTGCTTGCTCGGCCTGTGGCGATGCGACGAGCGAGTCGGCCGGAAACGCCTGCGCGATCTGCACGCGCGCCTGCGACGGCAGGTTGTATTGCCGCAGCAGATCGACGGCCGTCGGAAAGTCGGCCTGCTCGACGCTGACCGCGTAGCCGGTCTTGCCGAGGTCCTCCTTGCGCACGGCGAGATTGTGCGCCTGGAGCACCGCGACGACGTCGTTCGCCTGCGGCTCGGTCAGGTTCTTCAGCAACTCCTGCTGTTCGCATGCGGCGAGCAGCAGCAGCGCGGGCAGCAGCGAGAAAGAGACGAATCGCTTCATCGCGTCATTGCGCCTTGACGAGCGTCTCCACCGCCGAGACGGCCTTGCGCGCGAGCGTGCTCGCGAGCGAGACGTAGATGTTGTAGTCGGACAGCTCGGTCTGCAGCGCGATCAGTTTCTCCGGATGCGCGAAGTCGACCGGATCGGCGAGCCGCGACTCGATGCTCGCTTTCGCGACGTTCGACTTGTCGTTCGCATCGGCGAGCGTTTGCTTCAGGATCGCGTCGAGCGTCGCCGGTCGGTCGGGCGATTCGATTTCGCTGAGCGACGGCGGCGCGGACACGGCATGCGGGTTCGTGATGTTCATGATCGTTCGGACCGGAGCGGCGCGGCGCGCGCCGCGTCGTCCCGGAGAGGCCTTGAGGGTTAGCGGAAGTTCGAGACGATCGACGAATCGATGTCCTTCATCGATTTGACCGCGCTGCTCTGCGCGTTCCGATACAGGTTGTACTCGGACATGATCATCTGGTAGTTCGCGAGCGCTGTCGGATCGCTCGGGTTTTTCGTTAGCGCCTCCTGAGCGTCCTTCAACTGCTGGTTCAGATCTATCACGCCGGTGTCGAACGCGCGGCCGATGCCGGTCAGGTAGCCTGACCACTCGTAGTCGCCCAGCAATGGGGTCGGGGAATTGCTCATCGGAAATGTGCTCCTTCCAGGGGTTGCGGGAAATACCAGGACGCGTGATCGAGCAGCACGTAGCCGTCGCCGCCTTCCCGATAGGATTTGCCCTTCAGCCAGTCGGTGCGCAGCGCGATCTTGAAGTCGACGCGGCGCGTGCCCCACTTGTGGCCGAACGAGCGCATGAGGTTCTGCAACGCGGCGAGCTCCTCGTCGCCGAACGACGTCGCCACTTCGAACGTCGCGCCGTCGCGCCGCGCGAGCAGCCGGTAGCGCGCGCCCACCTTGTCGAGCGCGTTGCGCGCTTCCTGCTCGATCGCGCCGAGACTCGCGTCGATCACGCGGACCTCCTGCGCGTACGGCGCCGCGCGCCGCAGCTCGCGCACCGCGCGCTCGCGCGCGGCGGCGGGCAGACGGTCGGTGACGATCAGCTCGGGGCGCTCGGGCGCGTCGAGACGCACGGTCACGAAATCGATGCCGGCTTCATCGAGCCGCCCCTCGATCCGTCGCCGCTCCGCGCCGATCGCGGCGACCTCGACCTTGTCCGGCAGCGCCGCCTTCAGCAGCGCCTCGCGATCCCATTCGGCGCCGTCCTGCGACGCGCTCAGCACGTAGATCCGGCCGTCGTCGCCCGGCAGGATCGCGTTGCGCGCGGGCGCGCCCGCCAGCACGCCGTTTACGCTCGCGATCTTCTGCGTGCCGACGTGGCGTTGCACCTGCCAGTACGTGAGCGCCGCGAGGGTGGCTCCCACGACGAGCAAGGCGCCCAGCTTGAGCGCGAAGCGCGACGCGCGGTCGCCGGGCTCGGCTGCGGCGTCAGGCGGCTGCGGGTCGGGCCGCGGCGCATAGTGCGCGACCGCGTCGCTCCAGTCGTCGTCCTCGCGCTTCACCGCGAACGCGACATCGCCGGCGCGGCAGACGGTGTTGAATGCCGCGTATTGCGTGGCGCTACCGTCCACGGATAGAAAATCGACTTCGAAATCGCAGCGTGCGGCGGCATCGGTTTCCGTGATTTGCGTCGCCCGTTCGGATAACGGAGGAAAACGCAAACGAAAATTCGGTGAACCGGATCGATGCGGGATATACAGCGTATCGACCGCGCGCTCCAGATAATGATCGGCCTGATTGTCGGATTTCACGGCCAGACGATCGTCGACCACGTTTTCGCCGACACAGAAAAATATTTCGTTCGACGGAATCGAAATATCCGAGCCGAACAGCGGGCCGAACAGGATTCGGAGCTGCAGGATTTCACGTCCGGAATCTGGTGTATTCATCTCTGCGATTTTTCAGAATGGCCTGGGCGATAAATGGTCCGATTAGGGATGTATCGTTCGATTAATCGATTCCGTTTCCGTCGATATGCAGCTGGATAATCGGATTCGAACGGGGCGGCCGTGCCGATCGGGCGCTTCGCTGGCGGGCCGGAATCCGGATCGATGGATGGAATGTACCGCCGGATGGCCTTCCTCGCCATGAATGACCCTGAATATTCCTGAATGAAAATATGAAAGAAGATTATGGCTGGATGAATTGATATGATTCTCGTGAGATTTTATAAATACCGGATTTTTCGCTTGATCGAAATTTGACGCCTGATTAATATGCATTTCCGGAAGGGCGGCGAAATATCATTCAGGCGGTTCGCGGCCAATATCGAGGAGTGCGCGATGGCCAATCGATTCAATAAATTCGATTGCGTGGTGGTTCCACCCGGAAAATTTAGATCATTTACGGGGCCGGTAATCAGGCTCATCAAGGCGGTGACGGAAATCGCGAAACTGGACGCATCGTTCGGCGCGACGTCTCACGCCGTTTCGATCGATAAAAATCGATCGGCGCTGATTATTGGGGCCGGTCAATTCAGAATCGTGTCGCACGAAGGCGCATGGCGTTTTCATGAAGTGCCGTTATTCGAGGCGGCCAAATTGCTCGCTTTTCTGGAAAGCTGTGCGAAACCGAATGGGGCTGGCCGGGAATATCGCGCGAGCGCTTCGGATGGCGCGGTGATCGACGCGCCCGGCGATCTGAGCATCTGGAAATTCGATCGCTGGCTGATCGCCCGCGTGATGGGCGCGCCGGACGACGCCGATCCGCTGCTCGCGTTCCTGCGCGCGCAGGAGAGCTACGGGCTCGTGCGTTTTCTGCTGCGCGAGCGCGCGAGCCCGCAGCCCGTCGCCACGCTCGCCGCGCGCTATGGCGTGTCGGAGCCGCACTTTCGCCGGCTGTGCCGGCAGGCGCTCGGCCGCGGCCTCAAGCGCGAGCTTCGGCAATGGCGGGCCGCGCAGGCGGTGCTCGAGGTCGTCGAGAGTCGCGACAGCATGACCGAGGTCGCGATGAGCAACGGTTTTGCGTCGTCGTCCCACTTCTCTAGAGAAATCAAGGACTTGTTCGGCATTTCGCCGTGCCAGTTCCGCCGCAGGACATGAGGAACCCGAACCGATGATGAACGCCGACACGGCCAGACGACAGGCAGCCGCGCTCGCCGCATGGCTGCTGATGACGGGCGCGGCGCTCGCCGCGCCGACCGACGAGGCGCCGCCCGCCGACGCAGGCGGGCCGCCCGTGCTGCTCGACGCGGCGGACGGCGGCGCGCGCGCGGCGGCGCAACTGGCGAGCGCGCCGCAAGACGAGCGCCACTTCGTCGCGAACGACGCGAGCATCAGCGTGCTGCTCAACGCGCTGTCGGGCAGGCTGCACAAGCCGATCGTCGCGAGCGAGAAGGTGCGCCGCAAGCACGTGACGGGCGAGTTCGATCTTGCCCGGCCGCGCGCGCTCCTCGCGCAACTGGGCGAATCGATGTCGCTGCTCTGGTACGACGACGGCGCGTCGATTTACATCTACGACAATTCGGAGATCAAGAACGCGGTCGTGTCGATGCGCCATGCGACCGTGCGCAACCTGCGCGACTTCATCCGGCAGACGCGGCTCTACGATCCGCGCTTTCCGGTGCGCGGCGACGATCTGAGCAACACGTTCTACGTGACGGGCGCGCCCGTCTACGTGAATCTCGTCGCCGCCGCCGCACGCTATCTCGACGAAGTGCGCTCGAGCGAGGCGAGTGACAAGGAGGTCGTCCGGGTCGTGCAGCTTCACAACAGTTTCGTCGTCGATCGCCAGTACACGCTGCGCGACAAGCAGGTCGACATTCCGGGCATGGCGACCGTGCTCGGCCGGATCTTCGGCCCGGCGCGGCCGGGCGCGCCGGCGACGCCGCCCGTCGCATCCGTCGATGCGGCGGCGCGCGGCGGCGCGTCGGGCGTATCCGCCAAGACCGCGTTCTCGCTCGCCGACGCGCTGCCCGCGCCGCTCGGTGCGAACGGCGCGAACGCGATGAACGCGACGAACCCGGTGGACGCCGCGGCGGCGAGGGCCGCGGCGGGCGGCTTCGCGTTGCCCGCGTCGGACGGCGTGCGCGCGGTCGCGTATCCGGACACGAACAGCGTGATCCTCGTGGGCCGCCTCGACAAGGTGCAGGACATGGAGGCGCTGATCCGCTCGCTCGACGTCGAGAAGCGGCAGATCGAGCTGTCGCTGTGGATCATCGACATCAGGAAGAGCCGGCTCGACCAACTGGGCATCGACTGGCAGGGCGCGCTCAACGCGCCCGGCATCGGCGTCGGCTTCAACAATCGCGGCGGCAACGTGACGACGCTCGACGGCACGAAGTTCCTCGCGTCGGTCGCGGCGCTCAGCCAGACGGGCGACGCAACGGTGATTTCGCGGCCGATCGTGCTCACGCAGGAGAACGTGCCGGCGACATTCGACAGCAACCAGACGTTCTACGCGAAGCTGATCGGCGAGCGCGCGGTGCAGCTCGAACGCGTGACCTACGGCACGCTCGTCAACGTGCTGCCTCGGCTCACGCGCGACGCGTCGCAGGTCGAGATGATCGTCGACATCGAGGACGGCAACACCGACGGCGCGACGAGCGACGGCCGGATCGTCATCGACAACAACTCGATGCCGCTCGTCAACCGCACGGAGATCAACACGGTCGCGCGCGTGCCGCACGAGCTGAGCCTGCTCATCGGCGGCAACACGCGCGACGACGTGACGCGCCGCACGTTCCGGATTCCCGGGCTCGCGAGCATCCCGCTGATCGGCGGGCTGTTTCGCGGACATTCGGACCGGCACGAGCAGGTCGTGCGCGTGTTCCTGATCCAGCCGAAGCTGCTGCGCGCGGGCGCGGCCTGGCCCGACGGCCAGCCGTGGGAATCCGGCGATCCGTCGGACAACGCGACGCTGCGCGCGACCGTGCAGATGCTCAAACCCTACATGGACGATCAGTCATGAGCTCGATCATCGGCGGCGCACCGGCCGCGCGGCGCGGCTTTTCGGGCGACGGCGCCGGCACGGCGAACCGGCTCGACGCGGAGCCGTCGCTCGACGAGGCGCCGCAGGCGTCGGCCGCGGGCGCGGCCGGTGTGCAGACGCAGCTCGAAGGGGAGGCGGCGAGCGCCGCCGCGCAGTTCGGCCGGTTTCGCGCGTCGGAGCGCAAAGGGCGTCGCAGCGACGATCTCGAACGGATTCTCGACACCGACGCCGACGAGAAGCTCGACGAGCTCGCCGCGCTGCTCGGCCGCCAGACATCGCCCGACGGCCACGCGACGCGCGGCCGCGCGGACCTCGCGGCGCTGCTGCGCGAGGCGCGCGAGCGCTTTCGCGACGAAAGCGATCTGCTGCTCGCGCTGCGCGAGCTGCGCAGGCGGCGCCGGCTCGACGGCGAGGCTGTCGACGTGGTCGAGCGCGCGATCGAGGAACTGCTCGCGGGCGACGGCAACAAGCGAATCAAGGCGGGCATCAACGCGGCGCTGAAGGCGAAGGTGTTCGGTGCGCGGATGCACCTCGATCCGCGCCGGCTGCGCGAGCTGTACCGGCAGTTCCTCGAGTTCGACGGTTCGTATCTCGTCGTCTACGAAGACTGGATCGAGCAGTTCGGCGCGAACCGGCGCAAGCGGATCCTCGATTACGTGAGCGCCGCGCTGTCGTACGACATGCAGTCGCACGACCCGAGCTGCGGTTGCGCGGCCGAGTTCGGGCCGCTCCTCGGCACGCTGAATCACGCGCGGATGCTGGCGTCGGCCGACGAGCTGTTCGTCGGCGGGCTGCTCGACGACGCGCTCGCGCGCGATTGCGGGCTCACCGAGGAGCGTGCGCTCGCGGCGATGCTGGGCGGCCTGCAGCGGCCGTTCTCGGTCGCCGACGTGCTGCTGCGCACGCTCGGCGATCTGCTCGAGCCGCTCGCGGCCGAGCGCCGCTCGCAACTGCTGCAGCTCGCGCTGCGCGCGTTCGCGGGCGTGCCGATCGCGCTCTACGGCGACGCCGACGCGCGCCGCGCGGCGCTCGGCGCGCTCGAGGACCTGATCGGCGCGACGTACGCGCGCGAGCGGCGGCAGGCGCGCCCGCGCGCCGACGCCGGCTGACGCGCGCCACGCAGCGCTCTCCATTCAATCCGCTCGATAGCCATGCTGAAGAATCTCCTGATCAAGGCCCAAGCGCGCCCCGAACTGATCGTCCTGTGCCTGATGGTGCTCGTGATCGCGATGCTGATCGTGCCGCTGCCGCCGTACGTGCTCGATTTCCTGATCGGCTTCAACATCGTGACGGCGCTGCTCGTGTTCATGGGCTCGTTCTACATCGTCAACATTCTCGAATTCTCGACGTTTCCGTCGATCCTGCTGATCACGACGCTGTTCCGGCTCGCGCTGTCGATCAGCACGAGCCGGATGATCCTGCTCACGGCCGAGGGCGGCAAGATCATTACGACGTTCGGGCAGTTCGTGATCGGCGACAACCTCGTCGTGGGCTTCGTCGTGTTCGTGATCGTCACGATCGTGCAGTTCATCGTGATCACGAAGGGCTCGGAGCGCGTCGCCGAGGTGGCGGCCCGCTTTTCGCTCGACGCGATGCCCGGCAAGCAGATGAGCATCGACGCCGACCTGCGCGCCGGCATCATCGACAACGAAGGCGTGAAGGCGCGCCGCTCGGCGCTCGAGCGCGAGAGCCAGCTCTACGGCTCGTTCGACGGCGCGATGAAGTTCATCAAGGGCGATGCGATCGCGAGCATCATCGTCATCTTCGTGAACCTGATCGGCGGCATCTCGGTCGGCGTGATGCAGCACGGCATGTCGGTGTCCGACGCGCTCACGACGTACACGATCCTAACGATCGGCGACGGTCTCGTCGCGCAGATTCCGGCGCTCCTGATCGCGATCGGCGCGGGCTTCGTCGTCACCCGCGTGAGCGGCTCGGGCAACAACCTCGGCGCGAACATCGTCGGCGAGCTGTTCTCGAACCCGTTCGTGCTCATCGTCACGGCCGTGCTCGCGCTCGCCATCGGCCTGTTGCCGGGTTTCCCGCTCGTCGTCTTCCTGATGATCGCGCTCGCGCTCGGCGCGCTGTACGTGCGCCGCGAATGGCGCAAGCCGGGCGAGCCCGCGCGCGAAGGCGGGCTCGTCGGGAAGGTCGCGGGCGCGCTGTCGGGCGGCGGCGCGGCGAAGCCCGCCGACGCCGCCGCGGACGACGTTGACATCGACAAGCTGATTCCGGAGACGGTGCCGCTGATGCTGATGGTGCCCGAAGCGGTAAAGCCGATGTTCGAGCAGGAAGGCGTGATCGGCGCGTTCAGGCGGCGCGCGTTCGTCGACATGGGGCTGCGCCTGCCCGACATCCGCGTCGCGTATTCGCCGCAGATGCACCCGCGCGAGGCGATCGTGCTCATCAACGAGATCCGCGCGGCGACATTCTCGATCTGCTTCGACCGGCACCGCGTGATCGGCTCGACGCTCGCGCTCGAAGGGCTGTCCGTCGACGTCGTGCAACTGCCGGACGGCGCGGGCGGCGATGCGTGGTGGGTGCCGGTGTCGCAGACCGACGCGCTCGCGAAGATGGACGTGCTCACGCGCCCGGCGATCGACGACCTGTACGGGCAGTTTCTCGCGGTGATGCTGAGCAACGTGTCGGAGTTCTTCGGCGTGCAGGAGGCGAAGCGCCTCCTCGACGACATGGACCGCAAGTATCCGGAGCTCATCAAGGAGAGCTACCGGCACATCTCGGTGCAGCGGATCGCCGAGGTGTTCCAGCGCCTGCTCGCCGAGAAGATCTCGATCCGCAACATGAAGCTGATTCTCGAATCGCTCGCGCAATGGGGGCCGAAGGAGAAGGACTCGATCCTGCTCGTCGAGCACGTGCGCGCGGCGCTCGCGCGCTACATCTCGAACCGCTTCGCGGCCGGCGGCAAGCTGCGCGCGCTCGTGCTGTCCGCCGAGTTCGAGGACGCGGTCGGCAAGGGCGTTCGGCAGACCTCGGGCGGCGCGTATCTGAATCTGGAACCCGCGACGAGCGAGCAACTGCTCGATCGGCTCGCGATCGAGCTCGCGCGCGCCGGCTTCTCGCAGCGCGACATGGTGCTGCTCGCGTCGATGGAAATCAGGCGTTTCGTCAAGCGGCTGATCGAGAGCCGCTTTCCGGAGCTGGAGGTGCTGTCGTTCGGCGAGGTCGCCGACAGCGTCGCAATCGATGTGTTGAAGACGATCTAAGGAGAGAAAAGATGAATGTCGATGTCGTCATGCTCGTCAAACAGAGCATGGAGAAGATGGATTGCGGCAACGCGATCGCGGGCGAGCTCGATGCGCACGCGCCGATCTGCATTGCCTTTCATTCGATGCCCGAAATGTTCGTCGAGCGCGACGACGAGCATGTGACGATCTGGAGCCGGCTCGATTATTCGGGCGAGAGCCAGCTCGCGCGCTGCGCGTTCGATCTGCTCGCCTACCAGATGCCGCGCGGCTCGGACGCGTTCGCGTCGCGCCGGCCGCTGCTGTCGATCGTCGACGACGCGCTGATGCTGCACGGCCGCGTCGAGCCGCGCTGCCTCGCCGACGCCGAAGGTTTCACCGAGGCGCTCGAGACGTTCTACGCGGACCTGTGCGCGATCAGCGAGATTCTCGCGCGATGAAGGCCGCCGGCGATCCGCTCCGGCTGCTGAGGCGGCGCGCGCATCCGCGTCGCATCCAGGGGCCGATCATCGAGGCGCCGCTGCCTGACGTCGCGATCGGCGAGCTGTGCACGATCCGCGCGGCGGCGGGCAGCGACGCGGCGATCGGCCGCGCGCAGGTGGTCGGCTTTGCGCGCGACACCGCGATTCTGAGCACGCTCGGCAGCACGGCCGGGCTGTCGCGGCAAGTCGTGCTCGTGCCGACGGGCGAGCGCATGACGATCGACGTGTCGCCGGCGATGCTCGGCGCGGTCGTCGACGCGACGGGCGGCATCGTCGAGACCTTCGGCGCGTCGCAGCCGGCGCGCGACGCGGCGTCGCGCCGCATGGCGATCGACGCCACGCCGCCCGATTACGCGGCGCGGCGCTCGATCGACCGCCGGCTCGCGACGGGCGTGCGCGCGATCGACGGGCTGCTCACGTGCGGCGTCGGCCAGCGCTTCGGCATCTTCGCGGCCGCGGGCTGCGGCAAGACTTCGCTGATGAACATGATGATCGAGCACGCGGCGGCCGATGTGTACGTGGTCGCGCTGATCGGCGAGCGCGGGCGCGAGGTGTCCGAGTTCGTCGAGCGGCTCAGGCGCTCGGGCAGCCGGGACCGGACGATCGTCGTGTACGCGACGTCGGACCGTTCGTCGGTGGACCGCTGCAACGCGGCGCTCGTCGCGACGACGATCGCCGAGTATTTCCGCGATCTCGGCTGCGACGTGATGCTGTTTCTCGACTCGATGACCCGCTACGCGCGCGCGCTGCGCGATCTCGCGCTCGCGACGGGCGAGGCGCCCGCGCGGCGCGGTTATCCGGCATCGGTGTTCGAGCAGTTGCCGCGGCTGCTCGAGCGGCCGGGGCGCACGGGCGCGGGCAGCATCACCGCGTTCTACACGGTGCTGCTCGAAAACGAAGAGGAGCCCGATCCGATCGGCGACGAGATCCGCTCGATCGTCGACGGCCACGTGTACCTGAGCCGGCAGCTCGGCGCGAAGGGGCATTTCCCGGCGATCGACGTGCTGAGGAGCGCGAGCCGTCTGTTCGACGAGATCGCCGGCGCGCCGCATCGCGCGCTTGCCAGGCGGTTCCGGCAACACCTCGCGCGCATCGACGAGATGCAGGTGTTTCTCGATCTCGGCGAATACCGCCGCGGCGAGAACCCGGAGAACGACGATGCGCTCGACAGGCGTTCCGCGCTCGACGCGTTTTTGCAGCAGGAGATCGACGAGGCGTCGGCGTTCGACGACACGCTTGAGCGGATGCGCGAGGTCGCGTCATGAAGCGGCTCGACGGCGCGCGGCGGCTGCTCGCGGTGCTCGACCGGCGCGGCGACGCGCTGCGCCGGCAGGCGGCGCGCGAACGCGACGCGCTCGCCGGCCTCGACGCACGGATCGCCGAGCAGCGCGCCGCGATCGCGCGCCTGCGCGAGCGGCTCGCGGCGAGCGCGCCGCCGAAGCCGTATGCGCGCAGCGAGCTGATGCGCGTGCGGGGCAAGCAGGCGGCGATTCGTTTCGAGATCGCATGCAAGGCGGTCGAAACCGACGATTTGCTCGAGCGCCGGCAGGCGGCCGAGCAGGCGTTGCGCGACAGCCTGGCCGCGGCGCTCGCGCTCGAGCGGCGGCGAAACAAGCATCGCGACTGGCTCGCGCGCCGCAGGATCGAAAACGATCGGCTGCGCGAATCGGCCGCCGATGCGGACATCACGGAAGGAGCAGGTCATGGGTTCAACCATCAGCATTAGCGCGCCGATCGCATCGGCCGTCGAGCCCGCGCCGCGCGCGGAGCCGGCGGGCGTCGAGCGGACGACCGATTTGCAGCGCGCGTATCGCGAGCAATGCCGCAAGGCGCTCGACAAGCGCGACGACGGGGGCGACTGCGATGCCGCCGACACGGGCCGCGCTCACGCGAAGAAAAAGGCGAAGCGCAAAGGTGAGCCGCCGGTAGCGGCGGTTTGGGCGTGCGTGCCGCATCAGGCGCGGGACCGGGCGATCGCGTTGCGGTTCGACGATGCGCGGCGCGGCGCGGGCGCGCGTGACGCCGGCGTCGAGGCGAGCGTCAAGACGGACGGGGGAGCGAGTGCGGCGCGCCGTGCGAAGACGAGCGTCGAGCCGCGCGGCGAGACTGCGATGCGCGACGACTCGACCGCGCCCGACGCGGTTCGCGCGAAGCGCACGCGAACGCCGGGCGCTTCGATCGCCGACGCGCGCGTGTCGCGCGCGGACGTCGAGACCGCAGCACCGCCTGCATCGGCGCACGCCGCCCCGGCTGCGCACGGGCCATCCGACGGCGGCGCGCGCGTCGCGGCGGGTGAGGCCTCGCCGCGCCCCGCGATGCCGGCGGAAAAGCCGGCGGCCATAGTCGCGTCGCAGTCGCCGTCATCATCGCCGGCACTGGAGACCGCGACCACTGCGGCAGCGGCAGCGGCACCGGCGACGGACATCGCACCGGCGACGCGACGCTCGCCGGCCGGCGCGACGCACGAACGCATTGCCGGCGACGATCCCGGCCGCCCGGGCGATGCATCGCTCGCCGGTTTCCACCGGCCCTTGCAGCCGCAGGGGTCGATGCATGCCGCCGAGCCTCCCGCGCGCGCGCACGATCCGTCACGCGCCGCGCGCCAACGCACGCAGGCCGGCGCGGCGCAAGCGGATGCGCGCGACATCCGCGAAACGCAGGGCACGCAGGTGCGCTACAGCTTCAACTCGTGGGACGGGCGGCCCGCCGTCGATTTGCGTTTCGATCCCGGCGGCGCGCCGCGCGTCGTCAACGCGCAGCCGAGCCACGAGCGCGTGCAGCGCGCGATGGAGCACGGCGTCGATCGCTTGACGCCCGGATGGACCGTCGAATTCGACCGCCAGCGCGCGGACGACGACGGCGGCCGTTCGCCGTGGCGTCGCGCGCGGCAGGAACCGGAGGAGGACGAGCGATGAGCGCGCGCTACACGCTGTTGCGGCGCGTCGCGCCCGCCGAGCTTCCGCTGTACCGGAGCGCGCAGACGCTGCGTGCGGCGGGCGAGCACGCCGCGCTGCGCACGATCGCGCCGCCGCCTGGCTATGCGGCGCTGCGCGCGACCTGGCGCAGCGTCGAGCACGAAGGCTGGATCGACGTCGACGATCTGATGCGCCGCCGCTACCCGGCGCTCGGCGCGCTCGCGTGGCGCGCGTTCGACAAGCGGTATGCACTCGATCTGCTGAGCGGGCAGGACGCCGCAGCAGAGCTGCCCGCGCCGCCGGGCGGCTGGGCCCACGTGCGGCTCGTCGATCTCGTCGAGCGCGAGTTGCCCGCCGAGCCGCTGCTGTGCTTCGACGCGCCGGGCCGCGCGCGCGCGCTGTTCCGCGCGTTTCCGGACGAAGCGCCCGCGACGCGCGCCGTCGCGGACGTCGGTGCGGTGCCGCTCGTGATGCGCTTCGCGATCGGCACGGCGCGCCTGCCGCTCGCGCTGCTGCCCGCCGTCGCGCTGGGCGACGTGCTGCTCGTTCGCGCGCCGCGCAACGTGGTCAGGATCGGCGCGCATGCGCTGTGTGAATTTTGCTGGGAAGGAGAGAACATCATGTTGAACGAACCCCTGTCCGAAGACGCCATCGACGATCTGCACGACGAACGAGCGACGGCGGAGGCGCCGCAGGACGCGCCGCCGCGGACTTTCGACATCGATGCGCTGCCCGTCACGCTGGAGTTCGTGCTGCAGGACGAGCGCGTGACGGTCGCGCAACTCGCGAGTTGCCATCCGGGCCTGGTGCTGCCGCTGCGCGGCGCGCCGGGCGAGGTGACGATTCGCGCGAACGGCCGGCCGTTCGGCTGCGGCGAGCTGATCCAGGTCGGCGAGCAGCTCGCGGTCGAGGTGAAGGCGCTCTGGCTCGCGAAGCCGGCGGCATGCGATGGCGAATAACGAAATCGCGCTGATCGTCCTGCTGACGGCGGCGACGCTCGTGCCGTTCGTCGTCGCGGCGGGCTCGTGCTTCATCAAGTTCTCGATCGTGCTCGTGCTCGTGCGCAACGCGCTCGGCATCCAACAGGTGCCATCGAATCTCGCGCTCAACAGCATCGCGCTCATCATGTCGCTGTTCGTGATGATGCCCGTCGCGCAGAGCGCCTACCGATATCTGCAGCACCATCCGCTCGACGTGATGAACGGCGCGTCGGTCAACGATTTCATCGACGGCGGCCTCGGCGATTACAAGCGCTATCTGACGCGCTATTCCGACCCGGAGCTCGTCCGCTTCTTCGAGCGCGCGCAAGCCGCGCGCCTGAAGGGCGACGACGCGGACGCAGCGGATGCGGACGTGGCCGGCGACGAGCCCGACGGTTTCGACAACTCGCTGTTCACACTGCTGCCGGCGTACGCGCTGACCGAGATCAAGAGCGCGTTCAAGATCGGCTTCTATCTGTACCTGCCGTTCCTCGTCGTCGACATGGTGGTGTCGAGCGTGCTGCTCGCGCTCGGGGTGATGATGATGAGCCCGGTGACCATCTCGGTGCCGATCAAGCTGATCCTGTTCGTCGCGATGGACGGCTGGACGCTGATCAGCAAGGGCTTGATCGAGCAGTACCTGAACCTGATGAAGTAGCCGCGCCGCGGCGCGATTTTTAGGAAGACAAACGATGGCTGAACTCACGTACGCGGGCAACAAGGCGATTCTGCTCGTGATCCTGCTGTGCGCGGCGCCCGTCGCGGTCGCGACCGTCGTGGGCCTCGCGATCGGCCTGTTCCAGACGGTCACGCAACTGCAGGAGCAGACGCTGCCGTTCGGCCTGAAGATGCTCGCGGTGTTCGGCTGCCTGATGATGCTGTCCGGCTGGTTCGGCGGCAAGCTGCTCGCGTTCGCGACCGAGATGCTGTCGATCGGCCTTCGCTGAGCCGCGTCACGTCACGTCATGCCGAGCGACATGATGAATGTCTCGATGGATGCGTTCTACCGGCACATCGGCGCGATCGCGATCGCGTATGCGCGGATCGCGCCGGTGTTCTATCTGCTGCCGTTCCTGAACGACCGGACGATCGTCAACGGGGTCGTGAAGAACACGATCGTATTCGCCGTCATCCTTGGGCTGTGGCCGAGCTTCGCGCATCCGCAAGGCGGCGCGCTCTTCGGCGTCGCGCTGACGGAAGCGGCGGCGGGCCTCGTGCTCGGCGTCGCGCTGTCGCTGCCGTTCTGGGTCGCGACTGCGGTCGGCG
Organism: Burkholderia sp. ABCPW 14; assembly: GCF_001523835.1. NCBI lineage: Bacteria > Pseudomonadati > Pseudomonadota > Betaproteobacteria > Burkholderiales > Burkholderiaceae > Burkholderia > Burkholderia sp. ABCPW 14. The sequence continues at coordinate 16,723 of NZ_LOVS01000159.1, forward strand.
AGCTGATCGACAACCAGCGCGGCGCAACCATCAGCGATTCGATCGATCCGGCCACGGGCGTCGAGGCGTCGGCGTTCGCGCCGTTCGTGAGCTTGTTCTACGCGGCCGCGTTCCTGCAGCAGGGCGGCATGCTGACGATCGTCGACGCGCTCGAATCGAGCTATGCGACGGTGCCGACGGGCGCGCTGTTCGACGTCGACCTGCTGCGCGTCGGCGCGCTGCTGACCGATCTCGTCGCGCACGGGCTCGCGCTCGCCGCGCCCGTGCTGATCGTGATGTTCCTGACCGACGCGTTGCTCGGGCTCTTCTCGCGCTTCTGTCCGCAGGTCAACGCGTTCTCGCTGTCGCTGACGGTCAAGAGCCTCGTCGCCTTCGCCGTGTTCCATCTGTATTTCGTGTATGCGGCGCCGCACGAGCTGACGGCGCTGCTGCACGCGCATCCTTTCGGCAGCCTGGTGAAGTGAGCGATGGCGGAGAAAACCGAAAAGCCGACCGCGAAAAAGCTGCGCGACGCGGCGAAGAAAGGTCAGACGTTCAAGTCGAGGGACATCGTCGCGCTCGTCGTGATCGCGGCGGGCGCGTTGTCCGCGGCCGCGGTCGTCGATTTGACGCGCGTCGCCGCCGAATTCGTGCGGATCGCGTCGACGGGCGCGCAGCCGAATCCGGGCGCATACGCGTTCGCGTGGGCGAAGCTGTTCCTGCGGATCGCCGCGCCGTTCGTGCTGATCTGCGCGGTCGCGGGCGCGCTGCCGTCGCTCGTGCAAAGCCGCTTCACGCTCGCGGTCGAAGCGATTCGTTTCGATCTCACGGCGCTCGATCCGGTCAAGGGGATGAAGCGGCTCTTCAGCTGGCGCTCGGTGAAGGAGGCGGTGAAGGCGCTCCTGTACGTCGCCGTGCTCGCGATCGCGGTGCGCGTGTTCGCCGATCTCTATCACCACGACGTCTTCGGGCTGTTCCGCGCGCGGCCGGCGCTGCTCGGCCACATGTGGATCGTGCTGACGGTCCGGCTCGTGCTGCTGTTCCTGCTGTGCGCGCTGCCCGTGCTGATCGTCGACGCCGCCGTCGAGTACTTCCTGTACCACCGCCAGCTGAAGATGGACAAGCACGAGGTGAAGCAGGAATACAAGGAGAGCGAGGGCAATCACGAGATCAAGAGCAAGCGGCGCGAGATCCATCATGAGCTGCTGTCGGAGGAGATCAAGGCGAATGTCGAGCAGTCCGATTTCATCGTCGCGAATCCGACCCACATCGCGATCGGCATCTACGTGAATCCGGACATCGTGCCGATTCCGTTCGTCTCGGTGCGCGAGACCAACGCGCGCGCGCTCGCCGTCATTCGGCATGCCGAAGCGTGCGGCGTGCCCGTCGTGCGCAACGTCGCGCTCGCGCGCTCGATCTATCGCAACTCGCCGCGCCGCTACAGCTTCGTGAATCACGACGACATCGACGGCGTGATGCGCGTGCTGATCTGGCTCAAGGAAGTCGAGGCGGCGAATCGCGGCGGGCCGCCGCCCGAAACGCTTCCCGAGACGGCGCTCGCGCCGGATGCGCGCGGCGGCGAGGAGGCGTCCTGGGCGGACACGTCCGCCGCGGCGGACGATCGAAACGCTTGACAACCCCAAAAGACTGCTTTGTGAAATTTTCCTGAGCGAACGGCGCGTAACGTAGTAACCGTCATTCGACGGCACCGCAACGCGCGCCGACATCCATGTGACTGAAACAATCGAACGAGGTGACGGCATGACGCAACGCGACGTGAACATAGACGACATCGAAGCCGACGAGATGGCGGCGGCGCTGCTGGACGCAGTCCAGAACGGCGCGACGCTGAAGGATCTGCATCAGGTCCCGCAGGACCTGATGGACGGCATCTATGCGTTCGCGTACCGCTTTTATCAGCAGGGGCGGCTCGACGACGCGGAGGTGTTCTTCCGCTTTCTGTGCATCTACGACTTCTATCACGCCGAATACGCGATGGGGCTCGCGGCGGTGTGCCAGTTGAAGAAGGAATACGCGCGGGCGATCGATCTGTATGCGCTCGCGTATTCGCTGTCGAAGGACGACTACCGGCCGATGTTCCATACCGGCCAATGCCATCTGCTGATGGGCAAGGCGCCGCTCGCGCGGCGCTGCTTCGGCATCGTCGTCGAGCGCTCGCGCGACGAGCGCCTCGCGCAGAAGGCGCAGTCCTATCTCGACGGGCTCGACGAAGTGGGCGCCGATGCGGCGCCCGCATCCGCCGAGAACGACCACTAGCCAACAGGAGCTGATCGTATGTCATCTGAAGTGCAGGGCGGATCGGCCGCCAACGCGAACGCTTACCAGACCCATCCGCTGCGCGACGCGGCAAGCGCGCTCGGCACGCTGTCGCCGCAGACGTACGTCGACGTGGTGTCGGCCGCGCAGCGCAATTTTCTCGAGCGAATGTCGCAGCTCGCGTCCGGGCAGTGCGACGCGCAGCCGGCGGCGGACGACGCGCGGCTCGACGACAAGCCGGCGTTGAGCGCGCCGCAGCAACGCGATGCGCCGAAATCCGGCGCGGCGAACGCAAAGGCCCAGGACAACGACAGCCGCGCGAACGGCGCGGCGAAACTCACTGAGCTGCTCGGCGTGCTGATGAGCGTCATCAGCGCGAGCAGCCTGGACGAGCTCAAGCGGCGCTCGGACATCTGGAACCAGATGTCGAAGGCTGCGCAGGACAACCTGAACCGGTTGTCCGATGCGTTCCAGCAGGCGACCGACGCCGCGAAGGCGGCGACCGACGCGGCCGAGCAGGCCGCCGCCGCGGCGAAGCAGGCGGGCGCCGACGCGAAGGCCGCGGATGCGGCCGTCAACGCCGCGCAGAAGCAATACGACGACGCGCTCAAGCAGGGCCTGCCCGACGATCAGCTTCAGACGCTGAAGGCGGCGCTCGATCAGGCGAAGCAGCAGGCGAGCGACGCGCACGGCCAAGCGGACGCGTTGCAGGCCGACGCGACGAAGAAGCTCGACGCTGCGACCGCGCTCGCGACGCAGGCGCGCGAATGCGAGCAGCAGGTCGACGATGCGGTGAAGCAGGCCACGCAGCAATACGGCGCGGGCGCGCCGCAGCGCACGGCGGTATCGCCGACGCTGAGCGGTGCGGCCAAGCTGACGGCTGTGCTCGGCAAGCTGCAGGAGCTGATCTCGGCGGGCAACGTGAAGGAGCTCGAGTCGAAGCAAAAACTCTTCACCGAGATGCAGGCCAAGCGCGAAGCCGAGCTGCAGAAGAAATCCGACGAGTATCAGGAGCAGGTGAAGAAGGCCGAGGAGATGCAGAAGACGATGGGCTGCATCGGCAAGATCGTCGGCTGGGTGATCACCGCTGTGAGCTTCGCGGCGGCTGCGTTCACGGGCGGCGCGAGTCTTGCGCTCGCGGCGGTGGGCCTCGCGCTCGCGGTCGGCGACGAGATCGGCCGCGCGGCGACGGGCGTGTCGTTCATGGACAAGCTGATGCAACCCGTGATGGACACGATCCTGAAGCCGTTGATGGATGCGATCTCGTCGTTTATTACGAAGGCGCTCGTCGCGTGCGGCGTCGATCAGCAGAAGGCCGAGCTCGCCGGCGCGATCCTCGGCGCGATCGTGACGGGCGTCGCGCTCGTGGCCGCGGCGTTCATTGGCGCGTCGGCGGTGAAAGCGGTCGCGTCGAAGGTGATCGACGCGGTGGCGGGCCAGTTGACGAAGCTGATGGATTCGGCGATCGGCAAGATGCTCGTGCAACTGACCGAGAAGTTCTCCGAAAAGGCCGGACTCCAGGCGCTCGGTTCGCGCACCGCGAACGCGATGACGCGGATGCGCCGCGCGATCGGCGTCGAGACGAAGGAGAACAGGATGCTGCTTGCGAACCGGTTCGAGAAGGCGGGCACCGTGATGGATGTCGGCAATCAGGTGTCGCAGGCGGCGGGCGGGATTGTAGTCGGCATCGGGCGCGCGAAGGCGATGGGCCTGCTCGCCGACATCAAGGAAGCAATGTACGACATCAAGCTGCTCGGCGATCTGCTGAAGCAGGCGGTCGATTCGTTCGCCGAGCACAACCGCGTGCTCGCGCAACTGATGCAGCAGATGTCGGATGCGGGCGAGATGCAGACGTCGACGGGCAAGCTGATCCTGCGTAACGCCCGCGCAGTGTAATACGGGCGATCACGTTTGTTTTCGAAATCGAAGAGGTGCGTATGTCAATCGGTGTGCAAAGCAGCGGCATCAACATCAGCAACGCGGAGCTGTCCCGGCTCGCCGACGCGGGGCTGCCCGAGCAAGGCGACAAGGCGGTTCGCGACGACGGCCGCGCGCTCGCGCGTGCGGACGCGGCGCTCGCGGCCGTCGTCGGCGAGCGCGTGTCGCCGCGGCGCGACGCGGACTCGGGCGCGCAGCGCGTCGAGCTCGCTCAGCCGAAGCCGGCCGCGCAGACGCGCGCGACGGACCGGCAGACGGTCTCGGGAATGGAGCGCGAGCACATGCGGCTCGCCGCGAGCCAAATGCCGGCCGTGACGGGCATGCACGACACGCTCGTGCAGCGCCACGTGTCGCCAGGCGATGCGAAGACGCGCGGCGACGACGGCGCGCCGCGCACGGCATCGAGCGAGCCGCAGCGTTTCTCGTTCGCCGAGGACAAGGCGTTCGACGCGATGCTCGCGCTCGGCATCGCGATGCAGAAGAACGTGCAATCGGATCTCGTGATGCAGGGCAAGCTCACGATGCTCGCGCACGACGCAATGATGAGCGCGGCCGCGCAGGATCGCAGCATCGGCGCCACGCAGATGACGGCGGCGATCGCGGGCGGCGCGCTGCAGGCGGCGACCTCGCTCGGCGGCGCCGTGCAGCAGATGAAGGGCTTGAACACGAAGTCGATGTCGATCGAAAAGGAGATGAAGCCGCAGGCGGAACTCAAGCAGTTCCATGCCGAGCAGGCGCTCGAACTGCGCGGCGTCAACAAGCCGGTGTTGTCGACCGACGAGGTGTCGCACGTGAAGGTCAAGCGCGACACCGGGGAGGCCGCGCGCCACAAGATCGACCACGGCGGCGAGCGGATGAGCGACGAGCACGCGAGCGTGCTCGCGCAGGAGGGCCCCGCCCGGCAGCACCGGATCGACATGCACGGCATGCGTCACGAGGAGAACCTCGTGAAGGCGGGCCGCCAGCAGATGAAGGGCGATCTGCTCCAGTCGGGCGGCCAGATCGGCAAGAACCAGATCGACGGATCGTCGGCGCAGCAGCAGGGTGCGGATCGCGCCGAGCAGAAAGAGGACGAGAGCGCGCAGCAGACCGCGATGGCGGCGGCGAGCGCGCGCGACGAAGCCGCGCACCGCGGCCGCGAAGCCGCGCAGAGGGCGATCGACGCGGCGAAGAACCAGATCGCGAACGACAACGCGGTCGCCGCGCAGGTGGCCGGCAATCTGCGGACCTGACGGTTCGCGCCGCGGCGGATGCGGCGGGCGTCGCCCGTCGCGCCGCCGCGTTTCGCGGGACGGGCGATGGCGCTTTTGTGAAAGCCTGCGCCGGCGCCTGTCTCTAAGATCGGAATTCCGATGGTTGAACGCATGGCGACATACAAGGAACTGAAGGCCCGGGCCGAGGCGTTGAGCGCGCAGGCCGAAGCGGCGCGGCAGGCCGAATTGCAGGCCGCGATCGATGACGTGCGCGCGAAGGTGAGCGAGTACGGTCTCACGGCATACGAAGTATTCGGATACCGGAAGAAGCCGGGCGAGCGCAAGCGCGGGGCGGTCCGGCCGAAATATCGCGATCCGGCGACGGGCGTGACCTGGACCGGGCGCGGCATCGAGCCGAAGTGGATCCGCGGCCGCAACCGGGACGAACTCCTGATCAAGTGAAGGCGGGCGCCGCGCATCGCGCGCGCCCTCGATGAATCCGATGGCAGGAAGGTGAAACACGATGAATGTCCATGTCGACATAGGGCGCGCGCTGAGCGCGCGCGATTGGCGGGCCGTCGCGGCGCTCGCGGAAACGATGCCGGTCGACGCCGGCGCGCGGGCGATTGCCGACGACGATCTGCGCGCGGCGGGCGTCGATCGTCGCGTGCCGGAGCAAAAGCTCGGCGCGATGATCGACGAATTCGCGTCGGTCCGGCTGCCCGAGCAGATCGACGGCCGTCTCATTGAAGGCCACCGCGCGGATCTCACGGTGTTCGACGATGCGCGCGTCGCGGTGCGCAGCCACGCGCTCGCGCAGCGCAACCTGCTCGAGCGATGGGAAACCGAGTACCTGGGCGGCACGCTCGACGCCGCGGGCAACGACGGCGGCATGCAGCCGGACCCGATCCTTCAGGGGCTCATCGACGTGATCGGTCAGGGCAAGTCAGACGTCGACGCATACGCGACGATCGTCGAAGGGCTGACGAAATACTTCCAGAACGTCGCCGACGTGATGAGCAAGCTGCAGGACTACATCTCGGCGAAAGACGACAAGAACATGAAGATCGATGGCCGTGCGATCCGCCAGTTGCTGCAGGGCGTCATCGATAATCTGCCGACGATGCAACTGCCGAAAGGCGCGGACATCGCCCGCTGGCGCAAGGAGCTTGGCGATGCGGTGACGATCAGCGACTCGGGCGTCGTGACGATCAATCCGGACAAGCTGATCAAGATGCGCGATTCGCTGCCGGACAGCAGCGACGTGACCTGGGACACCGCCCGCTACCAGGCCTGGAACACCGCGTTCTCCGGCCAGAAGGACAACATCCAGAACGACGTCCAGACGCTCGTCGAGAAATACTCGCACCAGAACTCGAGCTTCGACAATCTCGTCAAGGTGCTGAGCGGCTCGATCTCGACGCTGATGGATACCGCGAAAAGCTATCTGCAGATCTGAACGGGGCCGCGCGAGCGTGCCGTCGCGGCTCGCTGCCGCACGCACCGCGACGACGCGCGCTCGCACGGCCCTTGCTCCGCTCCGAAGCAACCGACAAGAGGAAAAACCCGCCATGCCGCCGTCCATTCACCGTTCTTCGTCCATCAACAGCACGCCGCCCGCGGTCGCGAGCGGCGCCCCGCGTTCGTCCGGGCGCGGCGGCGGTCTCTCGGCCAACGTGACGCGCGTGGCGAGCGCGCGCCGGCACACGATGCCGGACATCGGCGTGCGGCGCGGCGTCGACGACGATCACGACGCGTGCGCGCTGCGCGAATCGTTCCGGCAGCGCCTCGACAGCGTGTCGTCGCGCGCGATGCCGCCGCCCGAGGACGGCCCGCGCGCGGCGGACTCGGCGGCCGGCCGGCCGCATGGCGCGACGTCGCTCGAACAGGCGCGCGCCTACCTGAACGAACTCGCCGGCGATCGTCACGGCGCGCTGACGACGCTCGTCGCGCGACTGAACGGCCACGACCGCCGCGCGCTCGACCATCTCGCGCTGACGGTGCACGCGCTGCACCTGACGGTCGACGACGCGAGCCATGCGAAGACGTTCGCCGGGATCGGCGACGCGCTCGCGTCGTTTCTCGCGGCCGCCGCGCGATCGGGCGCGAAGTCCGGCCCGATGTCGCGCGATCTGTGCGTCGAGGGCAACAAGGACTATCGAAAGCTCTGCGAGCGCGTCGGCGGGTTGCTGAGGACCGACGGCATCGCCGACGCGATGTTCGGCCGCGCACGCGAGCGCGGCGATGCGGCGGCGGACGCGCTCGTGTCCGAGCGGCTCGGCGGCCGGATGGACGGGCACGTGCGCGCGAACGGGATGGTGAACCGGCACGGCGGCGACGCGCAGCTCAGGATGGCGGACGCCGCGCAGCGCTTCGCGCTCGGCGCGCGTCACGCGACGAATCTCGTCGACATGGTCGGCACCGCGCTCGAACTGCTCGGGCGCACCGATCAGTTGCTGAACGACGTTTCGCTGAAGCGGCCGCCGGCCGACCCGGGCGGTGCGCGCGCGACGGGCGGCGAGCCGGCGGCGCCCGCCGGGCCTGCGTCGGGCGCGGCGCCGCAACCGGCCGCGCCGGTCGTCGTCAACAACCATAACGAAAACAACGTGAACGTGAATCTCGACGGGCTGGAGAAGCTCGTCGGCGATCTCGGCAAGATGATGGGTGCGCTGCTGACGCGGATGGACGGTTTCGATCCGTCGCGCGCGCAGCGCCCGGCCGACGATGCGAACGCTCCCGTGCGCGAGCGGACGGGCGGGCACTCGACCGTCGTAAAATCGCCGGTGTCGTTCGCGCAGACGTCCAATGTCACGCCGGGTTCGCCGTCGGCTGACGCGCGCGTCGAGCTGGATGGCGATCGGCCAGGCAGTCGGCAGGCCGGATCGCCGACCGGATTGCAAAACGGACTGCTGCAAACCGGATTGCAAACCGGATCGTCGCGTGCGCCGGCCGACGGCCCGCGTCACGATGCGCCGGCATCGGCGGCGAGCGAGCCGTCCGTCGACCGGCGCACGCCGCCGCCGGCGACCGTCGAACGGGGCGTCGGAACCGATGCGCCGCCGACGGGCGCGTGGCGGCGCGGCGACGACGGCAAGTGGCGAATGGACCGGGCCGATCCGATCGTCAGGACCACCGAAGGCGCGACGCGGATCGATCCGTTCAGCCGCGTCGGCGCGCGCGCGACGCCCGGAGCGGGCGTTACCGGCGCGGCGGGCGAAGCCGGACAACGAAGCATCGCGGATGGGGCGAGCGACAGCGCGGGGGGCGAAGCGGCGCGCCGCGGCGATGCCGGTGCGTTGCGTGACGGGGCGACGGGCGCTTCAGCGCTTCACGTGGGTGACGTGCACGCGCAAGACGTGGCGCGCGACGCAGACGGCACGCGAGTCGCCCGGTCGAACGATTCGAATGTGCGTTCGGGCGGGCAGCCCACGGCCGAGCGCGCGCCGGCGCGCGCCGTGGATGCGTCCAGCGCCGGCGGTACAGGCGAGCCTGCGCCGGGCATGCCGCCCGCGACCGGTTCGTGGTCCCGCGATCCGGTGAGCGGCAAATGGGTTCGCGCGGGCGGCGATACGCCGCTCCGGTCGACGGAAGGCTTCGGCCGGATCGACCCGTTTGCCGGTTCCCGGCGCGATGCGTTCGCGCCGGGTGGCGCGTCCGTATCGTCGTCTTCGTCTTCGTCCGCGCCGGCGGCGACGCCGGCCGCTCCGAGCGTCGCGTCGACGCTTGCATCGACCGGCGCATCGAGCGTCGCGCCCGACGGCGGCGCATGGCCGAGTCCTTCCGCACTGGCGACGCGCAACGTCGATCCCCGGCAGATGAATCGTGCGCAACTGGAGCGTGCGGGCCTTTATCCGCTCGTCGACGACGATGCGCTGTCGTCGGCGCAGGCCGCGCCGACCAACGCGGCCGCCCGGCGCGCATCGCGGCCCGACGTCGGCTTGCCGAGGCCGAACGCGGGCGCGCGGGCGGCGAGGGCGTTTCCGACCGTCGAGCCGGCCGACAGAATCGTGACGACCGAGGGCGCGACGCGCGTCGGCTGGGCCGATTCGATCGATAAAGGCGCGAAGCGATGACGGCCGACTCGTGCCCGAACGACGCCGCCGCGCTCGCGGCGGCGAAGACGTTGTTGGCCGGCATGCTGGCCGTGCCGGAAGCGAAAATCGCGCCGGAGCAGCGGCTGCTCGAGGATCTGGCAATGGATTCGCTCGAATTGATCGAGCTCGCGATGGCGCTCGACGAGGGCTGGAACATCCAGCTCGATCGGGCGCGGCTCGCTGACGTCGCGACGGTAGCCGACGTCGCCGCGCTGCTCGGCGCGGCCGCGCATCCGGACGGCGCGGGCGAAGCATGAGCGCGCGCCGTCCGGACGCGACACGCATGCGCACGCGCGTTACGCGCGTGGCCGCGGCGTTCGCGATCGGCGTCGTGTCGGCGGGCGGCGTCGCGCACGCGGACTGCATCGACGACGCCGCGCGGCGCTACGGTGTCAACGCCGATCTGCTGCGTTCGATCGCGTATCACGAGTCGGGGCTGAATCCGCGCGCGCTGCATCGCAACGACGACGGCTCGACCGACATCGGCCTGATGCAGATCAATTCGGTGCATTTGCCGGCGCTGCGCGATCAGGGAATCGACCGTTTCCGCTTGTACGACGCGTCGGTCAACGCGCGCATCGGCGCGGCGCTGCTGCGCCGGCAGATCGATCAGTACGGCGACACGTGGCGCGCGGTCGGCGCGTACCACTCCCGCACGCCGGGCTTGAGCGAGCGCTATGCGCGCGCGGTTCACGACGTCTATGTCGCGCGGCCCTGGGAAAGAAAAGCGGCCGCGCAGCGGGGCGCGGCCGCGCGCGCGATGCCGGCGCGTGAGCGGGGGCTCGTCATCGAGGAAGCGTCGGTTCAGTGAGACGGCGGTGGCGAGCCGGCGAGTGCGTCGACATGGGCGCTCGCGTGGACGCTTCGATGGCGGCCGGCGAGCAGGCAGTCCGACGTGTGCCTCGATGGGGGCCGCTTCGGCGTGCGACGCGTTCCGTTGCGTCGTGCATCGCTCGATGCTCGACGGGTGTTCGACGCATGGGTGGTGATCGAAAGGCGACCGAACCGTGATCGAACGAGGGCCGACATGCGAGGCCGGTCCGGGCAGTGAATCGAGCCGGGATCGACGAATCGATTGAACTTCTTGACGCCGCCGAAGCCATCGAATCCGGCGTCGAAGTCGTCGAAGTCGTCGAAGTCGTCGAAGTCGTCGAAGTCGTCGAACTCCGCGATCCGGATCATCCAGGCGGACCCGCCGGACGATCCGGACCACGCTACTTCATCACGCGGCGCCCGCCGCGTCCGCTGCTCCCTTCACGTCGCGCGATGCCTCCTGCGCCGCGCGGCGGTACGTGGCGTCGAGCGTCTGCACCGTCTGCCGGAAGCGGGCGAGCGTGTCGGAATGCTCAGCCGGCAACGCGTTCGCGACGAGGTCGATCGCCTGCTGCCGCGCATACGACTGAAGCTCGCGATACTCCGGGCGCGCGGCCAGCTCGGCGCCCATCAGCGTATCGGCGCGCAGCCGGATCTCGGTATAGAGCGGATTCGTGCCGGCGCCGCTCGGTGTGAACACGCCTTGCTTGTCGGCGCCGGGCAGCCCGGTTGCGCGCGCCGCGTCGCCGAGCGCCGTGACGAACGCCGGCCGCACGTTGCCCTCGCGCGTGGCGGGATCCATGCAGAACCGGTCCTTCGCTTCGCTGAAGATTGCGCAGAGCGTTGCTTCGTAGACCTGCCGGCCGAATTCCGCATCTTGCCGGATCTCGGGGGTGCGCGTGTCGGCGACCTGCCTGACCGCCTCGTCGACGAAATGCCGGATCGCCTGTTTCGGGTCGCCGGTGGGCCGATAGCTGCCGACGTAGCGAACGTCCTGCAGCTTGACTCGCGCGGGCGCGCTGTCCGGCGTGCCGCGGCGGAACAGCTGCCCGAGCGTCTCGCCGATCTTGCTGAAGATGCGCTTGATCTGCTGTGCGAACGACGTGCGCGGTCGCGCTTCGCAGTGCTTGGCGTGAACGTCGAACGACGCCTTATTGACATGCGTGAATCCGCCGATTCTCGGGTTGTAAGTCATGTTGTGCTCTCGATTGAGTGGAACGGGATCCGGCACACCCGCCTCCGCGCCGCGTTTCGTTCGACGACGGCGCACGCGTAAAGCGGATATCCGGACCGATTCGATTCTAGGGAGCGAGCCGCGTGGTCCGATTCCATAAATTGCTCATGCGCGGCTGCATGGTGTTCGGGCGGTGACGCGCGTCGAGGTGCAGTCGAGGTGCAGCCATGCGCGGCGGTTCTCGGCGCTGGCGTGAACCGCGACGGATCGTCGTGAATCCTCACGCACCTTCGTGAACGGGCGCGGATGGTCGCGGATGGCGGCAACCGCTTTCGTGGCGACGCCCGGAGACGGATCGATGCCGCGTGGCCGCGTGGGGCGCACATGAGGAAATCGCGTGCGGCGCGCATGCGGGCGCTGTACGCGACGCTGCGCCGCTTGCCGGATGTGCCCGCGTGTGCGCGGCGGCCTGAGCGGAATCTGAAAGCGGCGCCGGACGAATGTCTTCAGCATCGGCGTCAATGTCGAGTTGCAGCGAAGCGCGGTCTGTCGGGTGCGCCGGCTTGCCCGGCGAGCGGCGGTCCGCTCGACAGCCATGCGCGGCGGCGAGCGCGGTTGCCGCGCCGTATCGGAATGTCTCGTAGTCGAGGGGAGAAGCTGATGATCAATGTCGATGCATTCGTCGCGTGCGCGCGGCCCGGGGAGCGAGTCGTCGTCGGCGACGGCGCGCGCGGCCCGGCGGCAGCGGTCGCGAGGCTGGGCATGAAGGAGCGGCTGTTCGCGTTTCTCGCGCACGTCCCGCTGCTCAAGCACTGCGATGCGGTGCGGCGCTACGTCGAGCAGGTTCGCACGGAAAACTGTCGCGTGCTCGAGGTGTTCGTACTCGCGCTGTCGAAGCGATATGGCGCGGAAGGCGCCAAGGCAGCGTTCGACTACGGCGCGCGACGCGACGGCGCGCCGCTCGACCGGCGGCTCGTGCGCAACATGGTGTCGATTGCCGAGCACTTTCACGGAACGGGCGATGCGAAACCGCTGGCCCGGCAGATCGTGTTCCGGACGTGGGAATGCAGCGGCGTCAAGCATCCGGGGCACGCGTCGCTGACGATCAAGAATCAGGTGAACGCCGATACCGGCCGGCATGTGTATGAGCATGTCAGCTGGTGGCCGAACCAGCGCTTGAGCGACAAGGGTTTCGATCGTGTTGACCCGAAGACGCTGAGCGGATATCGGATCGACAAGCGCTCGGAGATTTCGAATGCAACGGAGCAGAGGCTTCGCCAAGGCGACGCGGCGAGGAGAAAGATCCTCGTGAACGGCTACGAATACGCGAATCAGGAAGAGCGTCACGACGCGCGTTTTTTCCCGAGAGCCGGCCAGAAACTGGACAAGGAGGCCGAATGGGGGCTGAGCGCGCGCAAGGTGTATTTCCCGGCGATCGGATTCAACTGTGATAAGCGCGACGCAACCGGCCAGGGCGCGTTCGTGCTGTTCGGGCTGAACGAAGCGGCGATGTTGCGTGACGCGCGCAGCGTGAAACAGGCGGCGACGACGGGCGAGCTCAAATACCGCATGATCAGCAAGAAGGAAAACTGCGCGTCGATGGCGCTGCGCGTGCTGCGCTCCGGCGGCGCCGAGCACTTCGTTCCGTTCAAGGCCGCATGGATCGCAGAGGACCCGAATCGCGCACATGCATACGCGCAGGCCGTGCAGGCGAGGATCGACACGTTGAACCGGCAGCGCGCCGATATCGCGCGCTACTGCGATCGGCTGGGCGATAGCGCATCGGTGCAACAGGCGTGGCGCGCGTTTTCGAAGGCCGGCGAGACATCGGCCGGCCAAGCCGCGCGGGACGCGCTCGCGCCCGAAGCCGAGCGCGGCCACGCTGCGCACGCAAACGCGCACGCGCCGCGGCAAGCGCGGCCCGACGATTACGCGCGCGAAGTCGAGCGGATCGGCGCGTATTTCGCCGCGCTGTCCGCCGGGCGATCCGGCAAGCATCGCGATCGTGCGGACGCGGATCTTGCCGATGCGATGAAGCGCTGCGCGCCGTCGCCTCGCGACGACGTCGCGGCGCTGACGCGCAAGGCGCGCGTGTTCGTCGAGACGCTCGGCCGGCATCTTGGCGCGCCGCCGCCGGACGCCCCATCCGCGCTGCGGATGCTGGCCGCGCACGCGATGATCGGCCAGATCGAGGCGTTCATGGCGATCGCAATCGCCGCCTGAAGGTCGCGGTCGCCTGAAGGTCGCATGGACGCCTCGTGACGGGTGCATGAAGGCCGCGTGAAGCGCGCGCCGCCGCCTCTCGGACAGCGGCGCGCATCGATTCGAATCGCATGATTCAGACGGAGAACCTCGAACGATGAATACGCACACCGAATGGTTGAACGCGCTGAGCGAAGCGGCGGGCGTGCCGCTCGACTTCGATGAGCACGGACAGTGTTTCCTGCTGCTCGACACGCAACTGATGATCTCGATTCGCGACCGGCCCGATGCGCTCGTGCTGTACGGAATGCTCGGCGAATTCCCGGCGCATGCGCCGGCGCAACGCTGGAGACGGATGCTCGCCGTCAATCTCGACCTGTCTGAAACGGGCGGCGGTGGTCTCGGCCTCGACGAGGACACGGCAGCCGTGATGCTGATCGAGCGCATCGCGACGGCGAATCTCGGCGTACGCGAATTCGTCGACGCGTTCGAGGCGTTCGCGTCGCGCCTCGAAAGCCTGATCGACACGTTCGAGCGGATGGACGCCTGCGACGCCGACGCGCGGGACCGTCCGGCGGACTCGCGCGCGGCCCGCGCGTTGCGCGGATGAATCGATGCGAGGGGACGGCGCGCGGCCCGTTCGCTCGCCGCCGCGATCGCCGGACGGCGAGCGAATGAAACGAACGCAACGGACCTGAAATTTTCCGGTGATGTGCGCACGCTACCGTGACGGGCATGCGTGGGCATGGCGGACGGCACATGCGCCGCTCGGGCGTGCGGGACAGGATGCATCGGAGCAACAAAGGGTCGATTATGGTCGTAGAGAGAAAGTGTGAAAGAGTGCTTGTCGTCGACAGGCATCCGATCGTGCGCGACGGCATCGAGGTCGTGCTCGGCAAGGCGTATGCGGGAATCGACGTGCGCGGCGCGATCGACATGGCCGAGGCGAGCGATCTGTGCGGTCGCGCCCGCCCGGATCTCGTGCTGATGGACGTGATGCTGCCGGGCGACGATCCGCTGCCGGCGATGGGCGAGATCCTGCGCACGTATCCGGACATGCGGTTCGTCGTCTTCACCGCGCTCGGCTCGGAGGCGCGCGCGGCGGATGCGATGCGCTTCGGCGCGTCCGGCTATCTGCTGAAGTGGTGCAGCGCGGACGGCATCGTACAGGCGGTCCGGCGCGTGATGGCGGGGCGCGTTCACATCGATCCGTCGCTCGACGAGGCGCAGGTCGCGTCGGCGGTCGGCGGCCGCATGCTTGCGTCGCCCGTCGACAAGCTGACGCGGCGCGAGAAGCAGGTGCTGAAGCTGATCGCCGACGGGATGCGCAATCGCGAGATCGCGTCGCTGCTCAACATCAGCCCGAAGACGGTCGATTGCCATCGGCAGCGGCTGATGCAGAAGCTCGGCGCGCGCAACGTCGCGAACGTGATCCATTGGGCGTATCGATACGGATATGCGAATGCGTGCGCACCGCTGATGTAGCGCGTGGCCGGCGCGAGTTCGCGTTCTATCGCGCGTACGTAGGACATCCTGGCGGGTTCGCGCGCGGCCCGCGCGCTGCGCGGTTGAATCCGCGCGTCGCGACCGCCGGCGTCGTTCGCGCTTGCGCCTCGCGACTCGCGCTGTTCGCGCAGCTTGCGCGATTCGTGCGGCTCGAGCTGCTCGTGCGACGAAGCAGGCGACGCCCGCCTCGCAGCCAGCCGACCGATTTGTGAAAGTGCAGGGCCGATCCGCGGCGGAGAATGAACGTTCGTTAATGTTCAGGACAAGGAAACAGATCATGAAGCCAATCACGAAGCAGTATGAGGCACTCCCGCGGTCGCTGGAGCACCGCCCCGCGCCTTTGAACGATCGAGGCGTCTCGGTCAAAGGACATGCGAAACGGAACGGCGACGAGCGGCATTTGACGATGAGGAGCGAGATCAAGGCCATCAGAATGGATGTGCTCAAGGAGATCCGCTTTAACAGCGCCGTCAGCACCCCAGTGTTGCTTGCGAAACGAAACCGAATTGCCGCGAACGTTCGCGAGGTCGGCGAGAAGCTCGACAGGAAAGGGCTGTTCGGCAAGATGCGCGAAGCGGTCAAATGCGTCGTGCATCGCGGCCTGTATTTCGAACGGCGCGAGCTGAGAAAACTCGATGCGTTCGTCGTTCGGCACATCGGCGACCGGCCCGAGGATCGAAAGTACAAGGTCTTGCCCCAGCGCACGCAGCATCTGACGCCCTGAACGCGCGCCGCGCCCCGCGCGCCCCGGGCAGACGGCTCGCGTCGGGGCGGATGCGCACGCGGGCCGGCGGCGCGGGCGGCGGATGCCGCGCAAGCCCGCCACCCCGTGCGCGGTGCGGCGGAAACGCGGGCGGGCCCGTCGGGCATCTCGATGCACCGCATGCCGCTCGCGCAGCACAGCGCACGACGCATATCGCGCGATGCACGCAGCGGGTTCCGTTTGCGTTGCATGACACGCGCCCCGCGCCGCGCAACTCATGCGACGCGACACACGCAACGCGACACGCACGGCGCCTCTTATTTCACCGGCCTTCACCATGGCGAAGATGCACGCGCTCGGCGGCAGCACGCTGCTGCAGTTCTTTTCCACCGACGACATGCCGCTCGCGCGCGGAACGGCTTTCTGGGGCGCACACGTGTTCCACTGCGAGGAAGTGCGCGCGAAACAGCCGCGGGCGTTTCATGGGCACGGCTTTCTGTGCCGAGGCGAGCGCGGCCGGTTCGTCCGTTTTCGCGGCGCGTCGCTCGACGCGCGGATCACGCAAGCGTGGCTGAGCGCCGCAACGACCGATGCGTATATGACGATCTGCGCGCTGCACGCGGGCGAATGCGTGGTCGAGGCGCCAGGCTCGCCGGACGTGCGCTTTCGCGCGAACGAGCTGTTCGTGCTCGACGGCGGCCGTCCGATGCGCGTGCGCTGGGACGAGCCGTGTTTCAGCGCGCTGAGTTTGCCGCGTTCTTCGTTGGGGCAGACGCTCGGCCAGACGGCGATGGATGCGTCGCCCCCCGCGGTTTCGCTGCAAAGGGGCAGGCTCGCGCCGTTTCTCGCGGCCGATCTGGCGCTCATCGGTGGCCACGCCCCGGCGCTGTCGTCCGACGAGCTCGATTACGTGCTCGCGCGCGCGGCCGACCTCGGCCGCACGCTGCTGCAGGCGGCGCTGTCGGCGCGGACACCGCTCGCCGCGCCCGCGCGCGGTGACCGTCTGCAGGCCGCGTACCGCTACATCGGCCAGCATCTCCATTTGCAGACCCTGACGCCCGACCGGATCGCCGACGCGATCCATTGCTCGCGCACACAGCTTTATCGATTGTTCCGCCACGAATCGCAGACGGTGAAGGCGGCGATTCGCGACGCAAGGTTGAACCGCAGCGTCGGCTACCTCGAGCAACCGGGGCTTGCGCTCAGCATCGGCGAGATCGCGCACGCGTGTGGTTTCCCGGATCAGTCGACGTTCGGCAAGCTGTTTCGCCAGCGCTTCGGCAAGACGCCCGGCGAAGTGCGGCGCGCGGCGCGGGGACGCCGCAGCGAAACCGCGTCGCTCGACGCCGCGAACGGCGTCGACGCGGTGCGCGTGCTGGCCGATCAGCGATAGATCGCGAACTCGATCGCCAAGCCGCCCTGGGGGTTATAAGCCGGCAGGGCGGACAACTGCTGCTCCGTGACTTCGGTCACACGGTCGTCGTCGACGCGGTACCAGATCGAATCCCGCTTCACATAGGCGATGTAATGGCCGCCCGTGTTGAAGTCGAATGCGACGAGGCGGTCAGGGTTCGGCAGATCCGCGTAGCTGAGCGGCATGCCGGTCGTCAGATGGAACGCCTTTGCTTGCGGCGGCGCGTAGCGTATTGCGTCCGCGTTATCCGCCCGATGCAGCGGCATCTGCAGCGCCGCCAATACCTCTGATGTGTATCCCGGACCGTTGCCGGTAAACTGCGGCAGCGCGCGCAGCGCGGCGACGGCTGCGCGCCACCGTCCGTCGAGTTCGCTGGCTGTCGCGGCGTCATAACGGTCGAGCAGCGCGCGAACGGCGGAATCGACAGCGGCGTTCGACAGGATGTCGTCGAGCGCTGTCGAATGGACGGCCAGCTGCAGCGCCGCATGGATGAAGCATGTGTTGCCGAGGTTCGACAAACCGCGCGGCGGTGTGGTCTGCGCAGTGTCGAAGCTGGCCGTCATGCGGTGCGCCGACCGTTCTCCCGTCACGCTCTCGATCCCGGTCGGCAGTACGATTTCGTACCGGCTGTTCGAGTTGAGCGGCACAAGCGGCGTGAAAGAAAGTTGGCGATCGCTCAGCCACGACAACGGGCCGATGGCAACGCTCGCGCGATTGCCGTCGTGTAGCGCGATGTTGCTGACCGAGCGCGGCTCGATCGCACGATCGAATTCGAGCACGATCGTTGGACGGCGCAATGCCGCGTGCGTCGGCGCGACGCCGGCGGATACGACCGCGGGCGGATTCGGCTGCGGCGCCGCTGGTTGTACCGGATTCAAGAGTTGCACGGCCGGCGGCGCGAGCGCGCTCGTGGCGGGCTGGTTCGAATCGTCGCCTCCGCCGCATCCGGCGAACGACGCGACGGCTAGCGCGAGCGCCGAGCTGACGCCGTACGGGCGACGGCGCGTCGTGGCCGAGCCGGTACGGGACGGGCGGACGAGACGATGCGCCGAACGCGGCGCGTTGGGATGGTCAGGGTGTGTCGAAGTGCGTTTCATCATGGCAAGATCGAAGAGGGACATGAACGGGTTCGATGAATAGGCGGCGCTGCGCGCGCCGCCGGTTTGCAAGGGACGGCGGATCACGCGCCTTGTCCGGCGTTTCGCCCGTCGCGCGCCGGGTCACCCCAGCACGCTCCGATGCGGGGAGGCAGTGCGACACCCGCCGCGGATGCCGCAGCGCTCGCGGCCGTTTCGTCGTTCTGCCGAGTCGTGTTGCGCCGCTGGCGCGCGATGTTGTCGCGGCGCGTCCGTTCGAGCGTGTCGATCCGGCCGACTTGCGCGAGCAGCGCGTCCTGCCCCGAGAAGTCGTATCGCACATCGATGTAGCGCACGCCGAGGCGATCGAGCTGGGCTTTCGCGTCGGGGAAATCACCGGGCGTGAAACGGCGCACGCCGTAGCGGAAATCCTGGACGAAGCGCGCGACGCCGAGCGGCCCTGTATAGCGACGCACGAGCGTGACGCCACCGAGCGCGATGCGTAGCGTCGCGTCGCCGCATTGATCGGGCCGCCAATCGATTTGCTCGGATACGCGGAAGTTGTAGTTCGTCAGCGTGCGCGCTTGCGGTGCGCATTGCAGTGTCAGCGTCGTCTCGAACGGCTTCGCCTGCGCATCCGGATTTACGTCGGTTGGCTGCGCGACGATCCCGATGTGCATCGTCTGCGCATGGAGCGCGTCGATCTGTCGGCCGAGCGATGCGATTTGCTCATCGAGTTCCGCCGCTGCCTGCTGTTGCGCGCGCCGCTCGGCGTCGCGCCGCGTTTGCGCGACGCGACGGGCGGCCGCGTCGTCGAGGAGCGGCAGGAACGTGTCGGTGAACGGCAGTCGGTAGCCGAGCGTGTCGACCACCGACGCACGCGCCGCGCCGACGCGCACGAACGGCTTCGCGGGACCGTCGATGAACGCCCAGATCGCTCCTTGCGGGCCGTACAGCCGGTCGTCCGCGTCGTCTTGCGTCGCCGCGCGCTTGAGCGGCCACAGCACGTCGCGCTCCCAGTCGCTTTGCAGTGCGCAAGACGCCTGCCGCTCGACATACCCGAACACCGAATGCAGTGGGCCGCCGATGAGGCTCCAGACAACGTCGCCGCCGACATCGCGATCGCCTGCGAGCTGCTTGACGCCGCGTAGCGCGTCGTCGGCTGCCCGCATCGCGGACGCTTCGACGGACGCATCGGCGCCGAACCCGTGGAAGTCGGCTGCGAGTCGGTAGGCGGCGCCCGTGCCCGCGAGCGCGTCGACGGCGAGTGCGGCGACGCGCCGATCGTAGTCGACGAGCGCGTCGCGCAGCGCGGCGTCGCGCTCGAGCGTCAACCGGCCTTGCGCGGGCGCGCCGCCGAGCGTTTCGCGCAACGCCCGGCCGCCGCTGCGCGAAATCGAGCCGAGCAGCGCGCCGAGGCCGCTGTCTGGCTTGGGCGCCCAGACGGGCGCGAGCATGCGTGAAGCCATCCGGACGAACCGCAGCCACGGCGGCAGCGCATCGTCGCGCGCGGATTCGAATTCACGCGTGACGCGCGCCAGCAGCGCCGCGAACGGATCGCGGCGGTCGGGAATTCGGTCGATCACCACGCGCCATTGCGCTTGCGTCGTCAACAATTGCTCGCCCTGCGGGAAGCGAGCGGCGAAATCGCGCCATGCGTCGATTCGCTGCGCGCGATACCACGCGTCGAACGCGTTGCGATGGAACGCGAACCTGGGCTGGTTCGCGACGGCCTGCGCCATCTCGTCGAGGAACGCGTCGATCGCCGGACGATGCGCAGCCGTCAGCGCGGCCGACACCCGCACGTCGCGCAGCGCGGGGGGCAGCGCGCGCGCCGCGGCGGCCGGCCAGAAGTCGGCGAGCGTCACGTCGTGCGGCGTCGACGCGTCGGGCACGTCGAGCAGCCATGCGCCGTTGGGATCGCGGTACGCGAGCCGTTCGAGCTGCGCCTGCGCGGCCGCGATGCGAGCTGCGAGCGCGCCGTCGTCCGGTGCGCTCCAGGCAATGTGGTCGACAGCGAGTGCGTCGATGCGCGGCGATGGTCCGTCGTTACGATCGCGCGTGCCGTCTGCACCGTCTTCGTTCGGCGCACGGGCGATTGCCAGCGCGGGCATTCGCACGAGCGTCTCGCGGTCCGCGCCGCGCTGGCGCGCCTGCATCAGGTTCACGTAGCGGACCAGATTGCGGACGCGCGCGGCGACATCGCCACCGCTGTCCGCGCGCGCGTCGCCTGCATCGTCCGGCTCACCGAAGAACAGCCGGTCGGCGGAAGGCTCGATCGACCGTCGATAATGCGCGACGTAGCGGCGCTTGAGTTCCGCTTCGAGCCTGCCGACGGGCGTGGCGCCGGCGATCGTGCGCACGAACGGCCGATCGTCGCGCTGCTCGACGTCGCCGATCACGCGGCGGATCCGCTCGAGCGTTGCCGCATCGCGCCGGAGCTCGCCTGCGAAGCGCGTATGCGCGGGATAGTCGCGGCGGACCCGCTCGACGGTCCGCACGTCGCCGACGAACGACGCGGTCATCAGCAGCCCGACCGCGACACACGCGAGCAGCCACGCGCCCAGGGCGAGACGGCGCAGCGTCAGCCGCGAGCGGCTCGGCCGCTCGACGGGGCGCGACGCGTCACGCTCGCTCGGCAGCACGCGTGCGAACACGTCGTGCAGGAACAGGCCGGCGTCGTCGGGCCTGCGCGCGGGCGCAGCGTCGAGCCAGTCGGGCAGCGTCAGCGAATGCGCGCCGCCTGTCTGTCGGCCGCTCGCGAACAGCAGACCGCGCAGATGCGGCGTCTCCTGATAGACGTTCGGGCCGAACGCCGCGCGCGTGAACGCGTCGAGCGCGGGCCGCAGTCGTGCCAGTTCGTGCTGCAGCATGAGCGTGCGTGGCGACGGCGGCTCGCCGCGCGCCGTTAGCGCCGTCCGCAGCACGCTCAGACGCGCGTCGAGGCTGTCGAATGCGTGCGAGACGAACGCGTTCGCGTCGTGATCGCCGAGATAGCCGAACGCGCGCTCACGGTCTTGCGCCGCGAGTTGCGCGCTCCATTCCTCGAAGCCGTAGAGCCGGTCGCACTGCGTGACGAGCACGTAGACCGGGAAGCGCCGGTCGAACAACCGGATCAGGTGCTCGAGTCGTTCGCGGATGGCGCAGCCGTCGATCGTCAGCGCGTCGCGATCGGCTTCGACAAGGCGCGGCGCATCGATCGCGACGACGACGCCATTGATGCCTTTGCGCGCGCGCGTGCGGCCGAGCCGATCGAGGATCGCGCTCCATTCGTGCCGGTCGGCGTCCGTCGCG
This sequence comes from Burkholderia sp. ABCPW 14, assembly GCF_001523835.1. Lineage (NCBI taxonomy): Bacteria > Pseudomonadati > Pseudomonadota > Betaproteobacteria > Burkholderiales > Burkholderiaceae > Burkholderia > Burkholderia sp. ABCPW 14. The sequence continues at coordinate 38,386 of NZ_LOVS01000159.1, forward strand.
TCGGGCTCGGTGAAGCGGCCCGCGAAATCCAGTACGACCGCGTCGTCGAAACACCACCAATCGCAATCCTCGGTCGGTTCGATGAGTGCATCGCGGCGCGCGCGCCGCAGTGGCGATGCGACACGCGCGCGGGTCAGCGCGGTCGTCTTGCCTGAGCCGGAGCGGCCGATCACGAGATACCATGGCAGGGCGTCCCGCGGGCGACCCAGCAGGCCAGGGGCGGGCACGGCGCGCTCGAGCGCGGCGAGCGAGGCCTGCCAACGCGCGGCGACGCGCTTTTCGGGCGTCTCGAGATCGGCAGGCAGGCGCTCGGACGCGTCGAGTCGCGCCAATTGCCCGCGTGCGCGCACGGCGCGCCATGCGCGGCGCGCGACCCGGACCAGGAGCCATCCGGCGAGCGCCGCGCAGAACGTGGCGGGCGCGCACCACAGCGGCCAGTCGAAATAGAGCGCGGTTGCCCAACTGAACGCGGCGAGTGCGACCAACGCGGCGATGCGCGCGATTACCATGCCGATGATCTTCATTGCAATCCGGGGAGGTCCGAGTCGACCATTCGCGCGATGATGGGAAGCACCGAGTCGACCATCCGCGCGATGACGATGTGATAGATCAAATAAAGCGACAAGAGGATCGCGAGCGGCAATCCGAAGTTCAGGCCCGCGAACCCGATGCGGCGGTGTGCGCGCGCTTTTGCCACCGTGGCGTGCGACTCGATGCCCGCATAGGCGGCTGGAAACGGCGGCTCGCCTGCGGCGCGCGAGGCCGCTTGCGCCGACAGTGCTTCGATCGCGCGGCGCTGGATCGCTTCGAGCGGCCTGCTGTCGCCGTCGTAGCCGTATCGGCCGCGAAAGCCGAGCCGCAGGCAAAGGAGAAAGACCTCCAGCACGTCCGCGCGCTCGCCGTCGAGCGTTTCGAGGCGCTCAAAGAATTCGACGCCTGCGTGCGACGTGTCAAAGTAGCGTTTCTGCAGAAGCCGCAACGTCCACCGATCGGCGTCGTCCCAGCCGCTGTTCAGTATTGCTTCGTCGATCCATGCGCAAACGGCGAACAGCGCATCGTCGACGTCGGCTTCGGATGCGCCGCCGCACGCCGCGTGATCGCGCGCGCTTTCGATCAGAATTTCAAACCGCAGCGCAACTTCAGCGGCGTCGCCGCGCGGGTGTTGCGTGAACTGCCGCGCGTATGCGACGAGCGGCATCATCGAATCGGACAGTTTCATGACACGTGCCTCACTGCGGCGAGTTCCGCTTGCAGGTCGTCCGGCGCGTCGTGCCAGCGCAACGACACGCGCCCATCGCGCCTGATTGCGTCCCACTGGCGGCCGGTCTGCTCGATCCGAAAGTACTGCGTGCCGCTGCGGCGCGGCAGCCGCTGCGGTGCGCACGGCAGGCGGGTCAGCTCGACACCCGGCAGCGCGAGTGCGGTGAGCTGGGGCATCTCGTCGGTCGCGGCAATACGGCCGCCGTGCAGAAAGCGCTGCGCGATCGTGTCCGCATCATGCTCGCTGCGGATCGCCAGATAGAACAGATGGCGGTCGCCAAAGAGGTCGGGCGGCAGTTGCGTGGACCACTGCGCGGGCTGGTGCGCTCCGTCGGGTTCGAACGTCGCGACGCAGTCGGGGCCGACCGCGATCTCGTCGAGCAGATGGACGATCAGCGCGTGCGCGCGCGAGAAGCAGGTGCCCAGATCGCGATGGTCGTACGGCGGCAAGCCGCCGCTCGCGTCGAGCGTTTCGCCGAGCATGTCGAAGCGCTCGGAGAAGGCGCTCAGTTCGCCGATGAGTTGCCGCAGCGCGCCGTAGATCGTCCACGGATGCAACTGATCGCATTCGGCGAGATGGAACAGCAGCGGGCCGAAGCGGTTCAGCGAGCGCAGCGCGAGCAGGAGCGTCATGTAGCTCGCGTCGAATTCGGCATGCTGCATTTCGCGCGGACTTTTGTACTGCTGCAGCCTGCGCGCGCGGCCCGCGAGCTCGTCGCGAATGCAGCGGATTCGGTCGAGCAGTCCGCGCGAGCCGGACAGCGCGTAGCAAGGCGGCACGAATTCGTCGTCGAGCCGCAGACGCTCACCGTCGCGCACGATGCGCGCGAACGGGATCGTCTCGTGCCCGCAGAGCGCGTCGAGTTCGTGCTCGAAGACGATCTTCAGCACGTGCTTGAGCGTGCGCACCGGCGCGGGCGGGTGGTCCGAGTAGAGATCGCCGACGTCGTCGGCGGACGGCAGCGTTGCATAGCGCGTCGCCGCGCTCGGCAGCGCGTCGGCGGCGGCTGCGACCGTCACGTTGTTCGCGCCCCGCGCGAGCCGCTTTAGCGCGACATGAGCGACGAGCGCCCGGCCGTCGTCGAGCCACGCGGGATCGAACGCACGCGCGGCGATGACCGCGTTGCCCGGATACTCGACATAACTGCGGTCGGAAAACAGCAGGTGCGCGGAGCGGATCTCGACCACGCGATTGTCGATCGCGGCTTGCGCGAGCGAAAGCGCGCCGATGCCCCAGAAGTGCGGGGGGCCGGACGCGAGCCACGGCTCGGCGCGGAACTGCTGCTGCAGTTCGGCCAGCTGAAAGTGTTGCGGCTGCAGGAGCATGCCCTGATGCCAATAGACGTTTTCCATGTCGTACGTTTCGGGTTCGTGAGTCATGGCTTGCGCCGCGCGCCGGTCGCGTCGCGGCCGTGCTGGTCTTCGCCTGCATCGTCGGGCGGCAGCGTTAGCGACTTCGCGCCGCAGTCGAGCAGCGTCCATGCGCGCGCGCCGGGTGGCGGCAGCCTCAGGCGTGTTTCGCGCGCGTCGGTGATGCTCTGCGCGCCGAGCCGCAGCTTCAGTTCGAGCGTCCGCGGCGCGGCGCGATAGGTGGACGAGAACCAGCCGCGCTTGTCGATTTGCAACGGGACGTCATAGAGCCGCATGGAGCGAGGGCCGTCGGTGTCGTAGTAGCCGGCGACGATGCCGATGTAGCGGGCCTGCTGCGCACGATCGATCGATAGCGCGACGCGCGCGCCCGGCGAGACGACGTAGCGTGTGGTCTGAATGAAGCCTGTCGCCGTCCCGCCCGCCGCGAGGGTCGCGCGCAGCCGGTCCGGATCGTCGGCGAGGTTGCGGAACGCCTGCGCGTCCGCGGTCTGGAAAATCGTGAGCAGCAGCGTGTGCGGCGCGTTCAGGTATTCGTTCAGCCGTGGCGACGCATCGATATCGATGCGCAGCGCGTCGGGCACGTAGTCCCATCGCACGTCGGCGCGCGCCTGCTCTTCGGTAACGCCCGCCGCACAGCCCGCCAACGCGGCGAGTGCGGCGAGTGCGGCGAGTGCGGCGAGTGCGGCGAGTGCGGCGAGTGCGGCGACGGCGCACGCGCGCGCCGCGAGGCGGCGCGCCGTCGTCCGTGCGGAAATCCGTTGATCGTTCATGTCGAATCCTCAGCTCATCGCCATCACTTTTTGCTGGCTCGGTTGCAGCACGGCGCCGGTCGCATTGCCGTCGTTGTGCTTCGTCGGCGTCGAGAGCCGCACGACGGGGCTGCCTTCGAACTTGACCTTCGTGCTGCCCGCCGCGAATTCGACTTTGCCCATGATCTTTCCGGACATCACGCCGCCGACGGTGCCGGGCTGATCGCCGTTCGTCATCGGAATCGTCGATTTCTTGGTGAGCGCGGGCATGCCGCAGACGAGTACTTTCGTCGTGATCGAAGAGGCCATCATCGGCGCGCCGGTGTTCGGATACGGGATGGGAACCGGGCCGGTCGGCGTCGGCGTTTTGCAGACGTCGGCGGGGCTCATGCACAGGCCGGACGCGGTAGTGACGACAAACATGTTTGAACTCCGAATCAGGAAGAGAAAATCAGCCGAGGTCGATGCGTTCGCCGTCGATGCCGACGTGACGGTCGGCGAGCAGCGTGACATCTCGCGCGTGCAGATGCGCGCGCTCGTCGATCTGCCAGCGCGCTCGGCTCGCGCGCGTGTCGTCGACGCCCCGCACGCGGCGAAAGCAATCGCCAAGCGTGTGCAGTGCGCGGCCGATCGTCGACGTGAAGCGGCGCGCAACGAGCCGCACGTCGTGCGCGCGGCCGTCTATCGACTGCGCGCACGCGTCGAGATGCGCGGCGCGCACGCATGCGCGATGCGCGCTCAGGTCGACACGCGCCGCACGGGCGTCGATCCGGTCGCGCGCCGCGAGCGCGATGCGCGGCGCGTCGATGCGCAGCCCGTCGATGCCGGTTTCGAACACGACGCCGCCCGGCAGCGCGAGCGCGGCCTGGGGCGCGCCGGCGCGTGCAAGCACCGTGAGTACGTAAGCGGACGGCGCGCCGGATGCGTCGTCGGCCACGCCCGCGCGTGCGTTCGCGCACGCCCAGATCAGCACGCTGTCGCCGATGTCGGGTGCGAGCACGCAGCCGTCGGCGCGTCGCGCGCGGCCGACCGGGTCGTCGAGCAGCAGCCAGTCGCCGATGCGGCCAGTGACGTGCGACGCGCGCAACGTCGCGCCGGCGTCGAGTGTGCGCGGGGCGTCGACGGGCGGAAGTGGCGAAGCCGACGGCGCGGCAGAGGAAGGAACGTTCATCATCGATGCGTAAGCGCTAGGCGTTATCGTTCGGGCGCGGTCCATCGTTCGGCCTGCGCGAGTGCGGGATCGGTCGGGCGCGCGCCGGTCTTGCGTGCGCCGTCCCAGCGGGCGGCGCGATCGTCGACGGCGTGCAGGTTCGCATGCGAGAAATCGGCGTCGGTGCAATCGGCGCGCGACAGCTTCGCGTGCGAGAAATCGCAGTAAACGAAGCTGCCGCCCGCGAGCGTCGCATCGGCGCAATCGGCATGCGCGAAGAGCGACATCCGCGCGCGCAGCCCCCGCGCGTTCGCCGACGACAGGCGGGCGCGCGCGAAATCTGTCTCGTCGAACGCCGCTCCGCAGAGATCGGCGCCGACGAGTGTCGCGTCCGCGAAACGCACATGGCGGCCGCGCGCGCCTGCAAGCGTTGCGCGCTCGAGGTCGGCATTGAAGAACATCGTCTGCACGAGCGATGCGCCGCGGAAATCGCCGCCGGACAGCTTCGCGCCGTTGAAATGCGTCATTGTCAGATCGCAGTGGTCGAAGCGTTGCCCGCGCAGATCCGCATTCGTGAGGAGCGCGTTCGTCAGACGCGTGGCGTCGAAGCGCGCGCTCGACAGGTCGGCGTGCATCGCCGCGAAGCGCTCGAGTTCAGCGTTCGCGAAGTCGGTGTGCTCGAAGCGGCAATCGACGGTTTCGCAACGCAGCAGCTTTGCCCCGGTGCACTGCGCGGCGGCGAGGTCGCAGCGCTCGAACGTCGAGCGCGCCCAAAGCGCGTCGGCTAGCGTCGCTTCGGCGAGATCGGCGTCTGTCATCGCGAACGCGTCGCCCGTCGTCGCGCGCAGGCTCGCGGCGTGCAGTGCGACCTCGCGCCAGTTCGAGCCGCCGAGTGTCGCGCCGTCAACGCGTGCGCCGGTCAGGTCGCAATGCAGCCAGCAAGTCGCGTCGAGCTGTGAGGCCGATAGGTTCGCGCCGCGCAAGATCACGCGGTCGAACGTGCAGCCGGACAGGTCGCGCCGCGAAAGATCGGCATACGAAAGATCGACGCCGGATAGCGTGCGGGTGTCGGCGAGGGCGGCAAGCGCGGCCTGAAGGATGTCGGACATCGGTGTCGTCAAATGGATCGGCCGTCGGTGTCTGGGCAGAGGCGGCCCGGCACGTCAAGCAGCGTTCGTTCGACGTTCGCGCCGTCGAACTGGGATCGGCCGAGCGCCGTGCCGTAGCAATCGGCGCCGTACAGGTTGCTCGATTGCAGTTGCGCGCCGTCGAGCCGCGTGCGGCGTAGCGATGCGCCGAACAGGTTCGAGAAGCGCATGTCCGCGTGTGATAGATCGGCCTTCGCCAGATCGGCGCGCCGCGCGCTCGTCAAGGTCAGTTGCGCGCCGCTCGCGATCGCACGAACGAGGCTCGCGCGATCGAGCGTCGCCTTGTGCAGATTCGCGTAACTCAGGTCCGCGCCGTCCCAGTTCGCATCGTCGAGCGCCGCGCTGCTCAGGTCGGCCTGCCGGAACGACGTCGACGCGTCCGCGCGCGAGCCGCGCAGCGATGCCGAGTTGAACCGGGCGTGCGGCGCCTGCGCGGCGTGCCATTCGACGCCGTCGCATTGCGCCGACGCGAACGTTGCGTCCGTAAGCGTCGCGCGCTGGAAGTTCGCGCGCGGCAGGCGCGCGGACGTGAAATCAGCGGCGTCAAGTGCGCACCCGGCAAAGCTCGAGTGCGCGCCGTCGAGTCGCGCGGCCGCAAGCCCGGGCATCGCGCTTTCATCGAATTGCGCTCCCGCGCAGCGGCTTTCGACGAGCGACGCGCGCGTGAAGTCGCAGTGAGTGAAGTCGGCGTGGTCGAGGCGCGCGCGGTCGAGCGTGGCGCCCCGGAAAGATGCACCGGGCGCGGACGCGTGTGCGAGCGTCGCCTCGCAAAGGTCTGCGTTCGAGAAGTCCGCATGCGGCAGCAGCGCGCGTTCGAACGACGCGCCAGCCAGCCTGCAGCCGGCGAAGCAGGTTCGCTCGAGGTGCGAATCGCGGAAATCCGCGTGTTCGAGCGCCGCCGACGAGAGATCCAGGTCGCTCAGATCGAGGCCGGCGAAGCCGAGCCCGCGGGCGTGGCGTTCGATGACCCGCTCGCGCGTGAGCGGGCTCGCGGGGAACGCTAGTGCGACATTGGCGAGCGGATTGGCGAACTGATTGGCGAACTGATTGGCGAACTGATTGGCGAACTGATTGGCGGGCGGCTGTTCGGGGACGGCCGGCGCATCCGGTGCGATCGCCTCATGGTCACTGGGGGCCGCGAGGCCAGCGGTCAGCGCGTCGAAGTCAAGCGGCGCATCGGGCGTGTCGAGTGCATCGAGCGCGTCCGCGAGCGCGGCGAGCTGGGGTTGGCCGTGCGCGGCCGCCTGCACCTGCGCGCGCGATAAGCCGTGATGCTCGACGAGTGCGCGGGCTTGCGCGTCGGCTTGCCGGAATAGCTCGACGAGCGATGCATCGTCCGATTCCGGCGACCCGGGAGACGATGACGACGGCGGCGTGGCGCTTTGCTCGCCGGCCGCCGCTGATGCGCCACACTGGGCTTGCCATTGCTCGGTCTGCGCGTCGAGTTCCGCCGCTAGCGCGGCCAGTTCGTCCAGGTTCAGGTCGGTGGGCGCGACGCGCGCGGGCAGCAGCCGCGCGATATCGGCTTCCGTCAGGCCGTGCTCGGCGAGCAGCGCGTCGGTTTGCGCGGCGAGTGCCGCCGCATCCCGTTCGAGTCCGGACAGTTCCGGTGCCGGCGGTTGCGCGAACGAGGCCGACGCGGCCGGCGCAGGGTCCATGTCGCGGCCGGGATCGGCGCGCGCTTCGTCGTCGACGCTTGCCGCCGGCGCGGCGGCGCTCGCGAGCGGAGGCCGGTCTTCGGTCACTGGCCGGCCGATGTAAGCATCGTCGGCCAGCGGCGGAGCATCGGCGCTTTCCCAGCCGGCGATCACGCGCACGACATCATCGCCGTCTTCGTCGTCGATCGCAGCGAGCGCGCGATACAGGACGATTCCGCAGGCCGCGCCGGGGAACAGCCAGACGGTTTCGGCGCGCATCGGACACGTGTCGACGCGCGCGACGCCGCCGACCGAGCGCTCGACGAAGCAGCGCGCCCGCACGCGCGGCAGCGCGCCCGCGACGATCGGCCGGTCCGCATGCATGTTGACGAGCTCGATGGGCTCGCCGCCGCGCCAGAATCCGGCGATCCGTTGGTCGCGCGGCGCTGTGTGGAAGTACTCGGCGCGTGTGCCGGCGGGGAGATGAGGCCAGTGATGCGCCTGCCAGCGCGCGTCCAATGGCCCGAGATGGCGCGCGCGCTCGCGATCCGACGCCGGCAACGCGCGGAAATCGGCAAGCGGCGCGGACGCTCGCACATCGACGAGCCGTTCCTTGCACGTCGCACCGATGCGCGCGCGTACCGCGATCGACGCGCGCGCGCCGCGTTCGCACGCAGGCGCATGCACGTCGCCGTAGACGAGGAATTCACTCGCCGGCTTCGGAAAGCCTTCGTCAAGCGGCGCATCTGCGTCGAGCATCTGTTGTGCGACTTGCCAGAGCGCCGTCTCGGTCGCGAGGTCATCGGGGCCGACGGGCGCGTCAGTGCGCAGCGGAAAGAGCGCGAGCGCGCCGATCGACAGCCGGTCGACGCCTTCGGAGCGCAGTGTCCGGTAGAGCAGTGCGAGCGTATCGGGTTTGACGATTTTCATGAAGGAATGCGTACGAGTGAGCAGGTCAGCCGAGCTGGATCAGTTGGCCATCGATCTTCACCGACGCGCTGCCGCTCAGCTTGAGGTTCGTCGCCCGCACGTCGATCGCGCCGTCGCTGCCGAGCTTGAGCGCCGCCGAGCCGCAGTCGGCCGCAATCTTTCCTTCGTCGACCTCGACGCTCGATTTACCCGCTTCGACGCCTATCTTCGTTTCATGGACGTCGAGCTTCGCCTTGCCCTGCGCGTGCGCGAGCGTGACGCCGTCGGCCGTCGCGACGAGCCGGTTGCCCTTGAAGCCGAGCTCCGCGTCGGATGCGCTCATCCGCACGGCGCTCAGGTTCTTGACGTGCTTCACGAACTTTTGCTGGAGGTTGTCGATCTTCAGCGCGACCAGCTTCTGCTTTGCGTTCAGCTCGACGAGCTTCGCCTCCTTGGCCTTGATCGCGACCGCCGCGACTGCGTCGGCCGGCGACGGTGGCGTCGGCATGAGTGCGCTCACGCCGAACGCGTTCTGATCGGTCGACAGTACTTGGTTCTCCGAGATGTCGGCTTCGAGATCGGCGATGTCCTTCAGACACGCGTCGAGATCCTGACGCAGCCCGATCAGCTCCTTGAGGTCGAGCTTGGACACCGGATCGGCCGGTACCGCGAACAGCAGCGTGTCGTTCGCGTGGACGTGCGCATGTTTCGCCGATTCGACGCCCCAACGGCCTTTGCCGACGCTCATCGCGACGTCGGCCGCGCCCGGCCCCTTGCCGTGCGTCGACCACGTGACGCCGTCGACGGTCAGCGACATCCGGGTCGCGTGCGTCAGGTTCTTCGCGGCGAGGGCGATGCCGTGCTTGCCGAGCGACAGGTCGGCGACGAGCGGCAGCGCCGCCTGCAGCTTGGCGATGTTCGCGAGCAACGTACGCGACGTCGCCATCAACCCGGTGCTGACGGCGCTCACGCCGGCGAACTGAGCGGCGGCCACGCCGAAGCCCGCCCATGGCAGATCGGCGATTGCGCCGCTGCCCTTGATGAGACCCGCGGCAGCGGCCGCGGACCCGGCGTTCGCGAGGCCCGATACGATCATGAACTTGCGCACCTTGCCTTTGAGCTTGTCGAGCTGCTTTTGCAGCACGGCAGACGCATCCTGCCCCGCGGACAGCCGGATCGCGCGCGTTGCGGACTGCTTGTGGAGCGTTTGCAGCAGCGTCGACGCGCTATCGTTGATCTCGTAGGTCCGGCTGCCGGGCAACATCCAGCGCAGGTTGCCTTGCAGCGTCGTCAGGAAATTCGCGCTGACGTCGAGGCTGTTGCGCACGCCGACGTAGATGTCGGTGTTGCCGCCCATCGACACCGTGCATTTGAGCCCGCCCGAGAAGCGGTACGCGTTGCCGAGCGAGAAATCGAACTTGTTGCCGGACGTGAGAAGCGCGAGCCCGTCACCCGGCCCGAGCGCGCCGATGCCGATATGGTTGTTCGGCGCGTGCAGCCACGTCGCCGCGTCGCGGCCGTCCTTCATGTAGAGCTGGTTGTGTTCGGTCACGATCCGGTGCGCGGCCGGATTTTTGCGCGTCACGACGCTGCCGTGCGACGAATTGGGCACCGCGCCGACGATGACGGGGCGGTCGGGATCGCCGCCGTCGAATGCGATCTTCACCTCGGTTTGCTTCAGAAGCGGCAAATGCATGCCGCGGTCGCGGCCCGAATACGGCGTCGCCATCCGGATCCGCGCGGAGCCCTTGTTAGCCGGATGGGTGCTATGTGCGAACGGAAAGCGCACTTTGTACTGCCCGTATTCGTCGAGCTCGGCGAGCTTGCCGCCGCCCTCGCCATCGACGATCGCGCTGACGACGCCCGCCGCTCGCGGCTTCGGCGTCGTGCGCGGTGGCCGGTACTGGACGTGCGTGGGAATGGCGTCGAATTCGCTGCGGTAGACGACGTCGTCCGACGTCACGCCGAAGGGCGCGTCGAGATCAGGAAACAACAGGCGCGCCTGCGAGCCGCGATGCGTGACCGCCGTCACCAGATATCGGCCGTCGAAATCCGTGCGATAGTGGCCCGAGAGCGCGATGAATCGGCCGGCGCGCAGACCGGTCGCGGTCGCTTCGCCGACGAACCGGCGGCCTTCGCATGTCAGTGCCTCGGCGCGCAGCTTCGCATAGCGCCGGCCCTCATCCTTCGTATGGAAATGCTCGTCGCTCGACACTATTTCACCGACGCCGTCGCGCGACACGCTCTCGCGGACTTCGAGCGGCAGTTCCGCTTTTCGGTGATTGAAATCGCGCAGCACGACTTCGCGCGGCAGCGGCTTCGCGCGGCACGCGAACGCCTGCACGCGGTCCGCGTCGATGCCCGTGTCGAAATCCGTCGGGGGCAGGTAGCGGAGCGCGAGATCGTCGGCCGGGCCCGGCTGATGGCGGCGCTCGTCGACGATCACGAGCGTATCGCGCGCGCCGTCCTGCTCGAAGTAGTAATAGATGCCTTCCTTTTCCATCCAGCGCGACACGAAATCGAGATGGCTTTCGTCGTACTGGCAGACGAAGCTGCGCTTGCGATAGCCGCCGCCGTGCCGGAACCGGTAGTCGCGGCTGCCGAACGACGCGGCGCGCAGCACCTTTTTCACGATGTCGGGAATCGTCTGCTCGTTCAGGTAGACGTCGGACACCCTGTACTGCGACAGCCGCCACAGGCGCGGCACGAGCACCGCGCGATAGACGGTACGGTCGCGAAAGCCGTTCAACTGCTCGAATTCGGCGAGCACGCCGGAATAATGCGTCGTGTTGGCGTTGCCATACGCCGGACGGATCGTCAGCGTCGCTGCGCGGCTCAGCATCCTTGCGAAGTCGATTTGCGGCTCCGCGCTGATGAGCGTCAGCTCGAATCGGTACAGTTGCGAGATCGCCTCGCGTCCGGTCATGTCGACGACGTCAAACGCCGTTTCGCCGTACGCGTCGCTGACGAATGCGAAGCGCCGCGCGTTCGCGCACGCCGCGTCAGCAATCGGTTGGTGGGACGAAGACATCGGGAACTCCTGGGCGGCGGGGGGCGTCAGCGCGCGTTGGTCGCGTTGGTCGCGTTGGTCGCGTTGGTCGCGTTGGTCGCGTTGGTCGCGTTGGTCGCGTCGGACTCGGCCGGCTCGTCGGTCGAGACGACGAAGCGGCCGTCGGCGTCGACCGCGACGCGGATCGCGGACGCAGGCGTCGCATCGCACGCGTGCACGAGAATGTGCTGCGCGAGCGCAGGCAGCACGTGACGTTGCAGGACGAAGTCGACGTTGCGCGCGCCCGATTCGACTTCGGTACAGCGCGCAGCGACGTGCGCGACGACGGCGGCGGCGTAGACGACGCGCGTTCCATGCTGCGCGGCGACGCGCGCCGTCATGCGTTCGAGCTTCAGCCGCGCGATGTCCACGAGCGTGTCGGGCGCGAGCGTCGCATACGGAATCGCGGTCATCCGCGCGAGCAGCGCGGGCTTGAAATGGCGCGACAGAGTCGGCCGGATCGCCGCGCGCATCGCGTCCGCGTCCGGCCGGCAGCCGGACGCGGCCAGATCGGCGATCGCATCCGTGCCGAGATTCGACGTGAGGAAGATCACCGTATTCGCGAAGTCGACTTCCTTGCCTTCGCCGTCGGACAGCGAGCCCTTGTCGAAGACCTGGTAGAACAAGTTCAATACATCCGGGTGGGCTTTCTCGACTTCGTCGAGCAGCACGACCGAATAGGGCCGCTGGCGCACCGCCTCGGTCAGCATGCCGCCTTCGCCGTAGCCGACGTAGCCGGGCGGCGAGCCGATCAGCCGGCTGACGTCATGCCGCTCCGGGTATTCGCTCATGTTGACGACGACGATCGAGCGCTCGTCGCCGAACAGCGCGTCGGCGACGGCGACCGCGGTTTCCGTCTTGCCGACGCCGGACGGCCCGGCGAGCAGGAACACGCCGAGCGGCCGACGCGGATCGTGCACGCCGGCCGCGCCTGTCTTGACGGCTTCCGCGATCTGCTCGATCGCGTGATCCTGGCCGCGGATGCGGCGCTTGAGCGTGTCGGCGAGCCGCAGCATCACGTTCGCACGGTCGCGGCGCAGCTTGCCGGCCGCGATGCCGGTCCAGTCGGCCACGACGTCGGCGATCGCGTCCGGATCGACGTCGATCTGCACGAGCCGGGCGTCGCGCTGCGCGTGCTCGAAGCGGCGGGTCGCATCGGCGAGCGCGCGCGCCGCGTGGTCGTGATCGTGGGCGTGCGCATTCGAATCGGCCTGGGCGTTCGAAGCGGCGCGCGCATGCGCTGCGGCATCCTCGACCGCACGGCACGCGCGGCGCGCCTCGACCAGCGCTTGCGCCGCGTCGCGCTGCGCCGCCCATGCGTCGCGCAACGCGTCGGCGCGCGCGGACAGCGCGGTAAGCTCGTCCGCGATGTGGGCGACACGCGGCGTGTCCGGCGCGCAGCGATCCGCGAGGTCCTGCCGCAGCGCGCGCCGCTCGCGCTCGAGCGCCTGGATCGCGCGCTCCGCGTCCTCGAGCGTGGCGGGCTTCGTCTGCTGGCGCACCTTTATGCGCGCGCAGGCCGTGTCGAGCAGGTCGATCGCCTTGTCCGGCAACTGCCGGCCCGTGATGTAGCGGTCCGACAGCTCGGCCGCCGCGACGAGCGCATCGTCGCGGATCGTCACACCGTGCGCGTCCTGATAGCGGTCCTTCAGGCCGCGCAGAATCATCACCGACGTCGCGACATCGGGGCTGTCGAGCTTCACAGGCTGAAAGCGTCGGGCGAGCGCCGCGTCCTTCTCGAAGTACTTCTTGTACTCGCTCCACGTGGTGGCCGCAATCGTGCGCAGCTCGCCGCGCGCGAGCACGGGCTTCAGCAGGTTCGCCGCATCGGACGCGCCCGCCGGGCCGCCCGCGCCGACCAGCGTGTGCGCCTCGTCGACGAATAGCACAATGGGCGTTTGCGACGCGCGGATTTCGGCGATCACGCGCTTGAGCCGCTGCTCGAATTCGCCCTTGACGCTCGCACCTGCCTGAAGCAGTCCGAGATCGAGACCGAGCAGCGTCGCGTGCCGCAGCGTTGCCGGCACGTCGCCTTCGGCGATCCGCAGCGCGAGCCCCTCGACGACGGCCGTCTTGCCGACGCCCGGCTCGCCGACGCACACGGGATTGTTCTTGCGCCGCCGCGCGAGGATATCGACGATCTGACGGATTTCGGCGTCGCGGCCGAACACCGGATCGATCCCGCCGGCGCGGGCCTTTGCGGTGAAGTCCTCGCAATAGCGGGCGATCGCGCTCGATCCATCATCGTGCGCGCCGCCCGGCGCGGCGCCGCGCGCGCCCGTTTGCGTCGATTCGACCGATTGCGCGCAGGCATCGGTGAAGCGCGCGAGAAGCGCGTCCTTGCGCAACGACTGCAGCACGTCGTCGCGGCCGGGCGATGGCTGCCGCGCGGCGCGCGCGACAGCGGCGGCAAGCACCGCCGCCGAGCGGATTCGCGTCTCGCCTAGCTCCAGCGACGCGATCAGCCACGCGTCCTGCAGCAGTGCGAGCAGCGACGGCGCGAACGCGGGGCGGCCGCTGTCGCCCGCCGGCCGCGCGTCGAGCGCCGCGTCGGCTTGCCGGCGCAGGCGCGCCGCGTCGACGCCGCTCGCGCGCAGCAGCAGCGCGACGTCAGCCGACGGCTCGTCGCACAGCCGCGCGAGCAGGTGCTCGACGGTGACGTCGTCGTGCCGGCGCGCGACGCATGCGCCGACCGCGTTTTCGAGCGACGTCCGGCAATAGGGGTTGAGCTGTTCGATCAACGGCTTCAGGTCAACCAGCATGATGGGGTCTCGCTTGATCAAAGAGGGAAGTCGGAAGACGGAATTCAGGCGACGTCGCGCGTTCGGCAGACGGGCCGCCGAGCCACGCGTCGAGCCCGACGCGCGACCATGCGTCGCCGCCGCAGCGCGCGGGGCCGGCGTCGCGCGCGCGCACGCGTACCGTGACATCGACGACGAATGGTTGCGTCAGATAGAGGCGCGCGAGGAACCGGAGCCGGCGAAACGCGTCGCCGCCAGGCATTAGCTCGCGAAACAGCGGGCCAGGCACGTCGCCGAGCACGATGCGCAGCCGCCCGCCGTCGTCGCGCATCCGCTCGCCGACGCGCGCGTCGACGCCGAGCCGATGCGCACGCGCGCCGACGCGAGTGCGCTGATCGTCGGGAATCGGCAGCCATTGCGGCACACACTGCTCGATGTCGACCGTCGAGGGCGCGAGCGTGTCGGCGAGCAGCGCGCGTAATCCGGACGCCGAGCGCGGCCGCTGGCTCAGCAGTCCGACGTGTCGCAGCAGCGCGTGCTCGTGCAGGCCCGCGTCGCGCGCGGTGCGCACGTCGACGCCCGCGAGCGCATAGAGCGGGCGTAGCGCGGCCGCGTCGCGCTCCTCGACGATCCGCAGCGACAGCCGATACTTGAGCCATGCGTCGAACAGGAGCGGATAGAGCACGCGATGCAGCACGTCGAGGAAGCCTCGCGCCGCGTGGCGGCCCTTGGACGTTTCATCGATCAGGTCTTCGGTATAGAACGTCGGCAGCGGCGACGACACGCCGTACAGCCCGAAGAAGTTCGCGATGACCCGGTAGCCGCCGTCTTCCGCCTTGTCGATGCGCTCGACGTCGGTGTCCGGAAACGACAGCGCGAGATTCGGCCGCGTATGGATCGGCATCGGCGCGGCGGGCCTGCCAGCGGCGTCGCCGCGCCGTTCGCGAACAATGCGACGCAGCAGCCGGATCGCCTGAAAATACGCGAAGTGCTTCGCCTCACCGAGCAGGACAGGCTCTAGAGCAGGCATTGCGCCCCCATCCTCGGCGGCCACGCGAAACGCTCGCCGTCGGGCAACACGTCGATCTCGACGCGCATGTATGTGTTGATCGCCGCGTAATCGGACAGAAAGCGCTCGAGCACGCAGCCGAACAGATACAGCTCTCCGGTGCCGCCGAACGCGTCCGAGCGGCAGCGCAGCACGACGCGCTGGCCGTTCAGTATCCGCTCGCCGACAATCCGCGTCTCAGGCTGTACGTCGACTGACTCGATCCCGTCGATGCGGCGGCGGTCGCCTTGCGCGCGCGCGTCATCGCGGTACTCGGCGAACGCGTGGAGCGCGAGCATCTGCTTCAGGCTGTCGGCGCTGCCGAGCGACAGGAAATTCAGCGCGAGAAGACCGATCGTCCGCCACAGCAGAGGCTCGCCGAGCGGCGGATCGATCGACGGGCTCACGGGCGTGATGTTGGCGAACGCGAAACACTCGGGCGAGCTGTCAGTCGGGCGGCACACGTCGCCAATCTTCAGATTCGCGGGCAGCGCGCCGTTCGTGCACGACAGGTCGATCGACAGTGTCTCGGTCGCGAGTGCCTCGCCGGGTGGATAGGCGAGCGCAAGATGGACGTTGTGTCTGCGTCCGTCGAGCGCCGTGCGGCGAATGAGCCGATAGCTCGCGGCGTCGCCCGCGACGCCGAACGGTACGTAATGCCGATCGCCCGGATGGCCGGGACGATAGCCCACCACGCGATCGACGGAAAAGATCCGGCAGTCGCCGCGCGCGTCGCCTTCGGGCTGCAGCCGGTAGTCGGTCGCACGATGCTCGTGCTGGATCGGTACCGCCTCGTGCGGAAACAGGTTCAGCGCGGCGGCGACGTTCAGCCGGAAGCTGTCGCGATCGACGCCCGACAACCAGCCGGGCGCGCAGTCGAGCGCGAGCCACACGCTGAACTGCGTGCCTGAGCGGGCGGCGCGCCATCGCTCGAGGCCGGTCAGTTCGACGAACAGGAATTTCTCGGCGAACGCGAAGTATTCGTGCAGCAGCCGGAAGCCCGGAAACGCGCGGTCGGGGCAGGGCAGCAGCACGTCGTCGAAGCCCGCCGGCCGCAACGCGCCGCCGCCAAGCGCGATGCGCGGGCCGGGCCGATCCGGGGGGCCGCACGTGATGTCGACCGATACGACGTGCCGCATCAGCAGCGTGAACAGCCGGCTCGCGTGCAGCCGCTCGCCGCCGACGAACAGGCGGATGCGCGTCGCGTCCCATTCGCTTGCGTCGATGCCGAGCATCTCGAAGTCGAGGCGCAGAGCGGGCAGGTCGCTCGCGGACGGCACGAACCGGCAGTCGGCGAGTGCGATCGGCTCGACGTCGAGGTCGACGCACGTGCGGAACCGGCAGGCCGTGCCGTCGACAGGCGTCGATTCGATCTCGGTGCCGGCACCGACGACCGCGCGCTCGCGCAGCGCGCCGCGCGGCTCGAATGCGATCAGTGTCGCCGCCGGAACCGGGCGCAGCGAGTGCGGAAACAGCAGGTTCGCGAGTCCCTGCACGAGCTCCGGAAGGCCGTCGTCGAGCTTTTGCCGGGCGAGCCCCGTCAGGAACGCGACGCCTTCGAGCAGTCGCTCGACGTCCGGGTCGCCCGACGGCGCGCCGAGCATCGGCGCGAGCAGCGGGTGCGCGCGGCCGAACTCGGCGGCGAGCTCGCGCAGACGGAACAGCTCGTCCTCGTAATAGCGATTCAGCGTGGTGGTGGTCATGATGGACTCGCGGCGAAATCGCGCGCGCTCAGGAAATCGTTCGGATATCGATCTTTCCGTTGCCGCTGACGGTTGTCAGAAAGCGCGCCGACACTTCGCGCGCGTCGAGCACGAGCAGCGCGTCGAGACTGAAGTGCAGCGTCGCCGCATCGAGCGGGCGCTCGGCGAGCACGACGCGCGGCGATTTCAGCCGAGGTTCGTAGCACTTGATCACGCGTTCGATCTGCGCTTCGATCTCGCGGGCGGACCCTTGCGCAAAACCGCCCGCGAGATTCGTGAAATCCGGCACGCCGAAGACCGGGTCGATCGGCACGTGGCCCTGCCGCGTGTTCAAGATGCGGCGCAGATGATCGATGACCGAGCGCGCGAGCACGTCCGCGCGCGGGATGCCGCCGTGCTCGCCACCCGCCTCCCAGTCCGCGATCCGCTCGAGCAGGCGGCGCTCGCCCGCCGGAGGGCGGGCAGGCAGGCGAGCGGTCATACCTTCGGCGCGCGCCACGAGTCCTCGGCCTCGATACCGTCCGGCACGTAGGTCCACGTGATCTTCTCGTAGGTAAACGACACGTCTTCCATGTGGCCGAGCTGCTTGTTGTCGAGCACGAGGCAGTTCGGCGTCCACGAGCGGATGCTCGTCAGGATCGCGTTCTCGAGCTTGACCGTGTAGTAATGCTCCTCCTTGCCCTCTTTCAGAATCCGGTAGAACTCGAGCACGACCGATTTCATCTGCTCACCGGACGCGAGCGCCTGCGATAGTTTCGGCGACGACTTGTCGATTTCCTTCGTCAGCGTCATCGGTCCGTGGATGCGCTTGCCCGTCGGCAGACCCGTTTGCGGGCTCTTCGGGATCTCGATCGTGTGTTCGACGGCCTGGACGAGAATCTTGCCCTCGTGACCCTGGATGTCGACGGAACCCTCGATGTTGCCCTGGGTTTGCCCTTCGAGCGTGAGAAAGCACGGCATCGGCATGGCGAATTTCTCCTGGTGTGACGGCGCGCCGCAGGGCGCGCCGGATTGACGAACGTCGTGACCCGATGCGGGGCCGCAGACGTGAAACGATTATCGGCGGCGCGAATTGGATTTCCGTTTCGATGCAGCGCCCGAATATCACGGATGAAACACTGGGTGCGGTGCGCTGACGGCCGCGCGCCGTCAGCGCTTTTCGAGTTTGCCGACGAGCGACAGCGTGAACGACGCGCCCATGTACTTGAAATGCGGCCGCACCTTCATATCGACGCGGTACCAGCCCGGCTCGCCTTCGACGTCCGACACGAAGATCTCCGCTTGACGCAGCGGCCGGCGGCCCCGGACGCCCTCGGTCGGGTTGTCCATGTCCGCGACGTACTGGCGTATCCACTGGTTGAGTTCCTGCTCGAGATCGCCGCGCTCCTTCCACGTGCCGATGTTCTCGCGCTGGATGACCTTGATGTAATGGGCGAGCCGGTTGACGACGAAGATGTACGGAAGCTGCGTGCCGAGCCGGTAATTCAGTTCGGCATCCTTGCCTTCCTTGCTGATGCCGAAGAACTTCGGCTTTTGCGTCGAATTGGCGGAGAAGAACGCGGCGTTGTCGCTGTGCTTGCGCATCGTGAGCGCGATGAATCCCTGCTCGGCGAGCTCGAACTCGCGGCGCTCGGAAATCAGCACGTCGGTCGGGATCTTGTTCTGGATCTCGCCCATTGCCTCGTATGCATAGAGCGGCAGATCGGCGACCGTGCCGCCGCCTTTCGGGCCGATCACGTTCGCGCACCAGCGATAGTCGGCGAAGCTCGCGGTGAGCCGCGTCGCGAACGCGAACGCGGCGTTGCCCCAGAGGAAGTCCGTGTCTCCGCCGTCGACGCGCTCGTCGTAGTTGAAGCGCTTGACGGGCGTCGTGTTCGCGCCGTACGGCAGCCGCAGCAGGAAGCGCGGCAGCGTGAGGCCGACGTAGCGCGCATCCTCGCTCTCGCGAAACGCGTTCCATTTCGTGAATTGCGGCCCCTCGAAGAGCGACGACAGATCCTTCACGTTCGGCAGCTTGCCGAACGAATCGATACCGAAGAACGCGGGTCCCGCCGCCGCGATGAACGGCGTATGCGCCATCGCGGACGTGCTCGCGACGTATTGCAGCAGCTTGACGTCTTGCGCGCCGGGCCCGAACGTATAGTTCGCGACGATCGCGCCGATCGGCTGGCCGCCGAACTGGCCGTACTCGGCCGTGTAGACCTTCTGGTACAGGCTGGATTTCGTGATGTCGGGCGAATCGTCGAAATCGTCGAGAAGCGCGGCCTTGCCGACGTCGAGGAACTGAATCTTGATGTTCTCGCGAAAATCCGTGCGGTCGACGAGGAACTTCAGCGAGCGCCACGTCGATTCGAGCTGCTGAAAATCCGGATGGTGCAGGATCGCGTCTACCTGCCGGCACAGCTTGCGATCGATCTCGGCGATCATGTCGTCGACCGTCGCCTGGCTCACGGCCTCGATCGGGCGCTTGGGCGCCGCCAGGTGTGCGACGAATGCCTGGATGCCGTGACGCGTCACTGGATAGGCGTCCTCGTCGCGCTTCACGCGCGCGGTCTCGATCAGTTCATCGAGCAGGGATGCCGGCGTGTCGGGCGTCGCGGCGTCGGGGCTCGCCGTGTCGGCGGCCTTCTGGGTTTGCAAGTGTTCGCCTTCCATGATCATGAGTCTTGTGTCGCGGTTCTTGGGTCGTCAATGCCGAGTTCGGTGAGCAACTGCTTGCGCGCTGCCTTGTCGGTCACGATCTCGTGGATGCGCTTGCGAAAGCTCGGAATGTTGCCGAGCGGGCCCTTGAGCGCTTTCAACGCGTCGCGCAGCGCAATGAGCTGTTTCAGTTCGGGCACCTTCTCGACGATCGCGTCGGGCGAGAAATCGTCGATCGAATCGAAACCGAGCGTGACGGGCAGGTGATCGTCTTCGCTCGCCTGATCGTCGAGCAGGTTCGGCACGCCCATCGCGAGTCGCAGGTGCTGCGCCTTCATCACGTGGTTGAAGTCGTCCTTGTCGATGTTGACGGGGGTAAGCTCCTCGAGCGGCGGCTTGTTGTCGGCCGTCGAGAATTCGCCGAGCACAAGCACCTTGAGCGGCAGTTCAACTTCTGCTTTAGCATCGCCGATCGCCGGGCGATAGACGATGTTGACCCGCTCTTTCGGTGCGACGGATCCGTTCGTTGTCACGTTGGATTCTCCTCTTCGTTGTCGCTCGCGAGCGACGGCTGAGTATGGATGATGGATGCGCTTGGCGTTTTGCATGAAACGCTCGGAAACGACATCAGTGAGACAAGTATCGAAGGAAAGATGGAAGCGGCGTTAGTCGCAGGGTCCCAATTTTTGGTTGCCTCGTGCCGCTTTCGTTGCGGATGAAAAGAATCGTGCGATGCATCGTTAAGATAGGTTGATATCCGAAACGAAGACGGTTTAGTATTCGCCGACTTCTGACCGACCTATGCACGGAAATTCCATCGACGCCGGCCCTTCGCGACAGGCCCGGGCCACACGCATCACGCAGCCTTTGCGGCGCGCCGATCACGCGTTCACGCGGGGCGGTGCGCTGAATGCGACGGCGCTGCTATTGCTGCTGTACTACGCGAATCATCTGCTGTCGCGGCCTGGCGCGTGCACGTCGCTCAATCACACGCTGTCGGCCGTCGTGTGGCCCGCGCCGGTGCTGGGCATCGCGCTGCTGCTGCATTGCCGCCGACCGCTCACGCGATGGCTGGGCGCGGTCTCGCTGTACGTCACGCTGCTGATCACGGGTTCGCTCGACTGGGTGCCGTGGTGCGTCGACGCGCTGTTCGCGGCCGTCAACGTCATCGAGGCGGCGACGGGTGCGTGGCTTGTGCGGCGCTACGTGATGCCGGGCGGCGGTGTGGATACCCTGCGCGGCTTCGCGATGTTCGTGCTGTTGTTGCCGGTCGGCGCCGCGGCAATGCACGCGATGTTCGCTGCGGCGGTCCTGTCCGTGTGGATGAACGATCGCGAGTGGTTGAACGAATGGTCGCGCGCCTATGCAGCAAACGCGCTCGCACTGCTCACGTTGTTGCCCGCACTCATCACGTGGCAAGCGCGCGCTTGCCGCACGATGTGGGCGCGGCACCGCAACTGGCTGCCCGCGCTCGCGGCTTTTGGTTCGCTGTGCTTCGCGTCGATTTGGAGCGGCCAGGGAGAAGTTGCGCGCGCGTTGCTCGCGCTGTCGTTGTGCTGGGCGGCGCTCGAAGGCGGGCTCGTGCTCGCGTCTCAGCTCAATGCCGGCGCGGCGATCAGCCTCATCGCGATGACGCTGGGCGGTCGCGGACCGTATGCATTTCATTACGATGGCCGTGGCGTATGGGCGCTACAGGTCGATCTGATCGGCGTCGTGATCCTGTCGATGTGCATCGCGATTGCGACCGGCGAGCGCAGACGGCTCGCGAGGCAGATCGAGCGGTCGCGCCGCTTCGAGTCGCTCGGTTTTTTCGCGGGCGGAATCGTTCACGACTTCAATAACGTGCTGGCGACGATCAACTGCCATGCCGAATATGTTTCCGATCGGCTTGCGGCCGGCGTGCGCGTGGACGAATCGATCGACGAAATTCATCGCGTGGTCGAGCGCGGCCGCGATCTGACGACGCAGATCCTGCTTGCCGCGCGCCGTGGCGAACCCGTGTTGACGTGGGTGAGCGTCGATGAGGTTGTCGACGAGGCGCTCGGTTCGGCGCGCTTGGCCGCTGCGCGCGGCGTCGAGATTGTTCGGTGCGGCGATGACGCATGCGGCGACGCGCGGCGTGACGATGCCGGTTGCGGCGACACGCGGCACATGGTATTTGCCGATCGCAGCCAGTTCGCGCGCGCGGTCGTCAATCTCGTCGGCAACGCGGTGCGCGCGGCGCGTGCGACGGTCGTCGTGCGCATCGGCGCGAGCAATGGCCACGCGCCGGCCCCAGATGAATTCGATGTCGTGGTCGGCGAGCCGTCAATGCCGAACGGCGTATGGATCGAGGTGAGCGACGACGGCGACGGTATCGATGTCGAACCGCTCGACCGCATTTTCGAGCCGTTCTATTCGAACCGGCGTGGCGCGCCGGGCACGGGGCTCGGCCTCGCGATCGTCGCGGGAGCGGCAATCGCGCATCGCGGACAAATCGCCGTCGCGACGGCGCGCGGCGCGGGCAGCCGCTTCCGGCTCACGCTGCCGGCGGTGCGCTCGACGAGTACGTCTAACGAAACCGACATCGGCGCGCGCGACACAGCACAGGAGTAGGAACGATGAATGCGACAAGATTGCCAGCGGTGCTCGTCGTCGAGGACGACGAGCCGTTGCGGCGTGTGCTCTGCAGTTATTTGTCGGGCCACGGCATGGCCGTGGACGGCGTAGGGACGGCGGCGGCGGCTGTCGAATCGGTTGGCCGGCGCGAATACGAAATGGTGCTGCTCGATCTCGGCCTGCCGGACGGAGATGGCATCGATGTGCTGTTGCGCTGGCGCGATTCGCAGCGCTTCCCGCTCATCTGCGTGACAGGCCGAAACGAAGAGGCGGATCGCATCATGGGCCTGGAATTCGGCGCGGACGATTACGTCGTGAAGCCGTACTCGCTGCGCGAGGTGCTCGCGCGGATGCGTGCGCTGTGGCGCAGAGCCGAGCCGTCGACGGCCCCCGTGCGTCGCGGCAGGCATCCGCGCGCATACCGTTTCGACGGCTGGACATTGAACATGAATACGCGTCGCCTGTCGACATCCGACGCGCGCGAAGTCCCGCTGACGGTCGGCGAATTCAATCTGCTTGCGTTCTTTCTTGGTTCGCCGTCGCGCATCGTCGCGCGCGCGCAATTGCTCGAATGCACTCGCGCATTCGACGACGTCTTTGATCGCGCGATCGACGTGCAGATTTGGCGGTTGCGCAAAAAGATCGAGAAGGATCCGAAGCATCCCGAACTGATCCGGACCGAGCGTGGCGTCGGGTACTACTTCGCTGCAAAGGACGTGGAGACGATATGGGAGTGAGCGCGCGAGGTCAGCTCGGGAGTGCGTCATCGGGCACGTGCATGAACGTGGATTTCGAAGCGCTCTCCGTGCTGGGGCGCACGGATGTCGATCCGGACGCGCCTGCGGGCGACGGCGTGCGCAACGACGCGCGTTTCGACGTGCTGCATACGGAACTCGCGAAGCTCGCATCGCCGGGCGCGGGCGGGCAGGTCGATTGGCGCGCGGTGGCGAACCTCGCGACGGAACTGCTTCGCGACAGGGGCAAGGACTTGCTCGTCGGCTGCTATCTGGCGGGCGCGCTGCTGCAGATCGGCGGCGCAGCCGGGCTGCGCTGCGGCCTTGAGGTCGTCGGCGATCTCATCGAACGCCATTGGGACGCGATGTCGCCGCCGTTGCCACGGATGCGGGCGAGGCGCGGGGCGCTGCAGTGGCTGCTCGATCGCGTCGACGCGATGCGAGACGCCGGGGCCGTCGCATGCGGCGGCGCTTGCGCCAACGAATTGATCGATCAATTGCGCGCAGCCGCGCGGCGGATCGACGCGCTGCTGGCCGAGCGCGACATCGACGCGCCGACGATGCGCGCGGTGAATGCGTTCGCGGACCGGCTGCCGGTCGAGCCTGTCGAGCCTGTCGAGCCGGACGAGACGGACGAGACGGATGCGGCGGACGTGCTCGATGCGATGGACGAAGCGCCCGCGAACATCGTGGACGCCTCTGCCGAGCACGCGCCGGCGGCGCCGGCCGGTCGCACGGGGAGGCGCGCGAACGTCGACGCCGCCCGGCAACCGGCGTCGCTCAACGATGCGGTCGGCCGCGAGAGCGCGCTCGACGATGCGCTCGCGCATTTGCATCGCATCGCGATGGCGTTCGCGCAAGCCGACTGGACCGACGCGCGCAGCTTCCGCCTGCGCCGCTTCGCATGCTGGTCGAACGTGCGCGCGCTGCCGGATACGGAAGTGGACGGCGGACGGACGCGGATCCCAGCGCCGAATGCACAGGTCGTCGACGTGGCGAAAGGCATCGACGTGCACGGCGAGCCCGCCGATGCAATCCGCTTCGCCGAAGAGCACGCCCAGGCGTTTCCGCTCTGGCTGGACTTGCAACGGATCGCCGCGTGCTCGCTCGCGCGCGCGGGCGGCGATTGCGCGGATGCGCTACATGAAGTGGAGACGGCGGTTCGAGCGCTGCTTGGACGGCTGCCGGGGCTCGACGCGCTGAAATTCGCGGACGGCACGCCGTTCGCCGACGACGCCACCCGTGCGTGGCTCGCCGGGCTTTCCGCGCCGATCGGCGCGGCGGACACGGCGTCGCCGTCGTCTTCACCAATGACAGAGGAACCGGATCGTGCGCGGAGCGACGCGCACGAAGCCTGCGCCGACGATGCCGTCGACCGTGCACGCGCGCTCGCCGCAAACGGTCAGCTCGATCGCGCGCTGCATGCGATTCAGGCGGCGATCGATCGCGCGCCGAGCGCGGAATGCCGGTTGAAGGCGCGCATCCGGTTGTGCGAGTTCGTGCGCGATCATTGGGCGCATGAGATCCCGGAAGCGTTCGCGCGCGGCGTGATCGAGCCGATCCGCCGGCACGATTTGCTCGCGTGGAATCCCGGGCTGGCGCTCGACGGCCTGTCGGCTGCGTACGCGCTGCTGATTCGTCGGCGCGATCGTGATTCGGTGCACGTGCAGGGGGTGCTCGACGATATCGCGAGCGTCGATGCGGCGCGGGCGATGCGTTTGTCAGCGTGAAGCGAGGCGTGCGGAACGACGCGTGATGTGGTGCTCGTCCGCAAATGCACAGAGCGGCCGGCGCGAGGCTGTTCCGGTCGCTCGCGTGTCGGTTGCACGGCGATCGTGTGAGAAAGAGGCGCGGTAGTGGCCGTCGTTGTAGCGTATGCGTCGCGCAAGCGGCGAGCGAGGAGCGCGCCGCGATGTGCCCGACTACTCGCGGGCGGCACGTCGCGGCGCGACCGGATCAGGATATCTGCGAATTGTCGGCCGGCGCATCCGGCCGAAGCGTATGCGAGGGCGTGCGGTGAGCGCCGCTCGCGTCGGTCGGCGCAGCGGACGCCGACGGCACCGAGTCCTTGGGTGGCACCGTCTTGGCCGTGTTGAAGACGCCCCAACCGCGATTGATGTGCACGCCGCTCTCATGCTCGCCGCTCATCGATCGGATGCTCTCGTTGAACTCCTCCATGTAGGCGGGCCAGCCTCGCGACGCGGGCGCGCCGGCATTGGCATTGGCATTCGCGACGGGCATGGGTTCGGCGTCGCGATTGCAGCCGCCGAGGCTCGCGACGGACAACGCGAGCGCCGGGAGGATCGGGATAAGGGTCGGTAATTTCATCATGTCGTGTACCTCCTTGACGATGTGTGTGGCGCGTGCTGGCGGGCGTTCACCATTGCCAGCTCATGCCGACGCCGACCGTATTGCCGCCGGCGCTCATCGCGACGCCTGCCCGCACCTTGAGGTTTTCGCCGATGCGCGCGGTGCCGCCGAGCGCGACGGCGTGATGACCCTTGTAGACCGCGCCGCCGACGCCGATCGACAACACCTTGTCGCGATCGACGTCGGGAATCATCGTCAGTGCGGTCGCGGCCGCGACGCCGGAATAGGCATCGCGCGCGGTGTCGGTGATGCTCTGCTGAAGGTCGCCGATGCGCCGGTTCGTATAGGCGGTCGTATCCGACATCGCTGCACGGAGTTGCGTGACGTTGACGGCGTCGGTGGGCTCGGTGCCGGAGGCGACGTGGGTGATCTGACGCTCGTGGCCACTGCGTCCGACAGACACCGTGCCTTCCCGATCTGCAATCGATTCCGAGCCAAGTGCAATTGAATTAGGCGCCGTTGCTACTGCGCCAGCGCCGGCGGCGATCGAACGGGAGCCATGAGCGATCGCATGTGTGCCAATTGCGATAGATTGATCGCCGCTCGCGACGGCGTCCGCCCCAACGACAATCGCGTCATTACCGATCGCCAATGCATCGCTCTGTACAGAATTGACTTTGAAGTATCTGGACGACGGATGCTGAAGGCCTTGACTACTCAAGCCGCCCGAACTGTTCAAACTGTTTTGATTCTGCTTCGAATTAGAACTTGAATTATAGCTTGAATTGGAATTGGAATTATGACTCTGCCTCGGATTATGAATTCGCTTCGGATTCGGATTCGGATTAGGATTAGGATTCGGACTCTGCTTCGGACTCTGATTATGATTACGTCGCCCCCCATCCGCATCGGCCGTGGGTCTTCCCGCCTTTAAATCTTCTGCTGCTTGCTTTACTTTTTCACGCATAGCCGTGAATTCTTCATGCGTTATGTCGCTCGTGTCTGCAATATCTGGCCATTTTTCTCCTTTTTCTAATAACTTGGCTAACTTATTTATGGTTACGAATTTGATGGCGCCTGCCATGGGATTTCCGGCGCCGGGATCCACTTTTCCATCGGAATCGAATTCAGTATTAGATACCGCATGCAGCATTTTCTCCACCTCGTAGTGGAGAGCGCTACTCATGTTCGTCCTGTTGTTCAGACAATCAAGAATTTGATTGACGGACGATATGGTCGTATCTCTGTCTGTTTTCGCATATAGTGGTGACCCCTTGGGATCTGGGGGCGGCGGAGCGGCTTGCACATCCATCGACCATCCCAGTGAAGCAGAGGCGAGTGCCTGATAGAGCACCGTCGAGACGAGACGCGATTTGAAAGAGGGTGAAGAATCTGTCGCCGAAGTAGGAGTGGAATGCATATCAAGCGTAGGAAGCGTGTGTTTAGTCATGCTATCGCGTGAACATCGATGGATGGGCCGAGAGGCGACTTTTCGAGTATTCGAAGAACGACATTCGTAACCTGCTCGTAGCTGATGAGCCGTGCGCATTCGAATTGTCGTAACGTTCCGGTATGACGTGGGCAAGTCGACGGATCGTCGTGCCCGAACCCGACACTTCCATCGTTCCAGCAGCTATTGCATGCATGGAAGTTGATCACGCGGTACGGCGTGTCGAACTCGCTGACCGGATGCGTGAACCCGCTGATCAGCACGACCGGCGTGCCGACCGCCCACGCGAGCCACGAGAGATCGCCGGGCACGCCGATCAGGCAGGCCGCATGCCGCAGCCAGCGCGCGCGCTCGGTCCACGGCGTGTCGGGCGGAAGGCAGTGCGCGGCGTCCGCGAGCGCGCTGCTTTCATCGACGACATCCGGCGAAGGCGAGTCGACGCAGACGATCCGGTAGCCGGCCGCCGTCAGAAACCGTTGCAATTCCCGCCAGCCGCCAGGCCGCTCCCAGCGCGCGCAGCGCAACGCGCTTTGCGCGGCAACGCAGACATAGCGGCCCGCGAGCGGCGGGCTATCGTCGCTCAGCTCGATGCGCGGCGGCGCTTCGCGCGGATCGACGCCGAGCATGTACGCGGCGCTGCGGTGCATGCCGACGAGCTGCGGCGCGCTCGGCTGGTACGCGCGCGCTTCGTCGCCGACGAAGCGTCCGAGCCGGTATGTCGCGTAGTAGCACTCGGGATTGACGAGGTCGGGCGTCATGAACTCGATGTCCGGATAGCCGGGCTTCAGCAGCGAAATCAGCGGCGCCGGCATCGAGCACGTCAGCTTGCAGCGATGCCGCCGCTGGAATTTCACCGCGTAGCCGAACCAGCCGAGCGCTTCGCCGAGCCGGCCTGCTTCGAACTGGATGAGCACGGGCTTGCCGTGCGCGTCGAACCGATGCTTGAAGACACGCTTGCCGTTCACATCGATCTCGATCAGGAACGGCACGAAGTGCTTGCGCGTGCTCGTCACGATGCCCGCGCCGATCTGCGTGTCGAACAGCGGCGTATCGGTGTGCATGTCGCGCAGGCGGACCGTCCAGTCCCCGTCCGGCAGCAGCACGCGGCAGCCGTCGTTGAAGTCGAAATGCACGCCTTCGGTGCCGGACCACGTCGGCATGTCGGCGGGCGCCGAGAAGCCGCGCGCGTCCGTTCCGTTCGATGCGGCTGGCGGCTGCGGTGCGGACAGATGAGAGCCGAGCGTCGGCGGCGCGTGCGCATCGAGCACCGACGGCGAGCCGGCGAACGTGACCTTCGGCACGTCGTACGCGTTTCGCTTGGCGTTCGCATCGGAATACGAAAGAGAGAGATGCATGATGACTCGAGTTCATTGGCGCGCCGCAATGCGCGCGAGCAGGGCGCGCCGTATCGTGCGAAACGGCGTGCCCGGCGATTGCTGTTGCGCGACGACGCTTCCCGCTCGCGGCGTCGACGCGCGGCGCATTCGTCAGGTTCGACTAAGCGGCTGACTTTGCATCGGCGGAATCCAGTGCGGGCGTTCGGTCGCGCTGTTCGGGCGTGGACGCCTTCTCGTCGCGCAACGGCCGCTTGTCGCGCTCAATGTACTTGTCCAACAGCGCGTCGAGTATCGCGACGGTTTCGATGTCGGGCACGCCGTCGTATCGGGTGGGGCGGAAGTGCATCTGAAACGCCGCGATGACGTTCGTCGTCCGCTCGTCGAGCACGCCGGTTTGCGGCGTGTCGTAGCCGTAGGCGAGGAGCTTCGCCTGCAGCTCGGCGACATCGCGACGATACGGATGGCAAGCACGGTAGTACTCGACCGCGATCGCGTCCGGCCACGCGCCGACGCCGTACTGCTCGTATAGCGCCTGCCACGGGAAAAGCGGCCCCGGATCGAGCTTGCGGCCGGGCGCGATGTCCGAATGACCGACGACCTTTTGCGGCGGGATCCCATGACGCGCGACGATGTCGGCCGCGAGTCTGCCGACCACCGACATTTGCGCGTCCGGGAACGATGACCAACGACGCTGCATCAGTGGCGTGTTTTCGTCCGCCTCGGGAAAGCCGGTGTTGACGATCTCGATGCCGATCGAGCTTGCGTTGAGCAGGCGCTCGCCTTGCCAATAGCTGATGCCCGCATGCCATGCGCGGCTCAATTCGGGCACGAGCGCGAACACGCGGAAGCGCTTGCCGTCATCGGCCGCGTCGGGCACCAGATAGTGCGCGCTGGCGGGCCGCTTCGGATCGGTCAGCAGCGCGACGGAGCGCGCAAGCGATTGTGCGGTGTAGTGAAGGACAAGCGTGCGCACACGTGAATCCTGGTTTGGCGACGAGATCGACGTATCGATCACGTAATGCGCGTCGCGTACGTCGTTGCCGGTCGCGCACGCGAAAACCGGCATCGCGAGCGCACCTGCGGTACATAGTGAAGCTCGCGCCAGGAATCGGCGCCGTTCTGCGCTCGCAATGCTGTTGAGTCGCACTTTCCATTGTTTGCTCATGCAAGTTCCTCGTAGGCCATCGTCCAGGGTGGTCCGGATGCCTGAATGATCGCGATCCGAATTGATATGTCCGTGCGGTCGGAATGATATTGACAGCAGGATCGTCGATCATTCGATCGGCTATTCAGGGACGCGATTGTTTCAAGTAATCAGCGTTTTGGCGTCGGGAAAACAACCGATATTTGGCAATTCGATGGCTTCGACTTGATTGACGTCGGAAGGCGCGTTGACGCGGCAATCCTCCCGAAAAACCGGCGGGATCAGAAGTGGAATTTTCTTGTTGAGGGCGTTCTACGGAATGAACAAGTCGAGAATCACGGATAGCCAGATCAGGGACGCGCTGAAGCCCGTGGAGTCGAGGCTAGCGGTGCCGGACCAGTGCCGGGAACCGGGTATCAGCACGGCGACGCCTTATAAGAAGCTGTTGCGAAATTAAGTTTCGGGTCTGTTAACTTTTCCGACTTGGTGTTAACTTCCTGTCTTGTTTTGCCTGACAGGAAGCGATGCCTAAAGAACTTGTAGACGACGAATTGTGGTCACT
>NZ_LOVS01000160.1:0-11187 GCF_001523835.1 Burkholderia sp. ABCPW 14
CTGGCGGATCAGACGCCGGATGAGGCATACTTCGCGACGCTGCCTGCGATCAAATCGGCAGCATGATTGCCTCGGACGTTCCACTTAAAAATCTCAGAAAACTGTCCGAACGAGCGAAGCCACCTCTAAACACGGCACGTCGTTGCACTGATTGCGCTGCTGTAGCGCAAGTCGCAGTGAGTCCGTGAATTTCTGAGCGAGCGCGGTTGAATTTGCCAGATTGTCAGCCGCTTGTGCGCGGCTCTTGAGTCCGAGCATGATGTGATCAAGCCGCACGTCCGCTGCTGCAAGGTCCGCGTCGTGGCAGATCAGCCAATACACAGCGCCTTTCTGTTTCGAACAATCGAACGACGGTTGGTAAATCGGATCGTCGGTTGCAGCCGCCGAATCGCGGCTTTGTAACGCTGCGTACGGCGCTGAAACGTAGTCGCCGGTCAGGAAACTGCACGACACGAAGCGGGGCGTCGCTAGGCCCTTGCCGTCGCCTTGGCAGGACAAGTCAATGATTTGTCCCGGCCGCACGTTCGCGACATCCTTTAGTCCGTCTGCATCGAAGCGTACCGACACGTGATCATTCGATGCCGGATCGGTCGGCTTCACGTACAGGAACGGTTTGTCGCCGATGTCCTTTTCGACGCTTCCGGCGACACCCCGGAAGTGCACCCATTTCCCCCGGTATTTATTGTCGCCGTCAACTTCGTTCGCCTTGTAGTCGGCGATGATCGTTGAGAGCGGCGTCACGATTCGCGCTTGCGCCTGCTGTCCGGCGATATCGAGTTGCGCTTGCACCTGCGGCGGGATATCCGAAGCGCTCGACGCGGCTTGCGCGGGTGCTGTGGCTGTCTGGTTCGCGCTGGTCGTCGCGACATCCGTGCCGCCGTCTTTTACGGCCCTAACTTCGTCCTGCGTCGGTGACGGGTGCTGCACCACGAAGGCCGTGATCGCTGCGACGACAAGAGAGAGTCCTACGACTGCGGCGATCGCATTTTTCGTTCTGGATTGCATGTTGTTCCCCCGTTTCATTGGCCGGACGTGTTGAACGTGCCTTTCTCGATGTACGTCTTTTCCCACGCCTGTACGTCGTTCTGCCACGAACCGATCGGGAGGCTGTACTTGAAGTCGGTGGCAGGTCCGACGCTGTACACATCAATTTCGCCGTGTTGGCCCGGGTTCAGATACTGGTATTGATGCCCCCACGGATCGTTTGGCAGGCGCGTCAGATAGCCCGTTTCCTTCCAGTTGTTCGGGATCGGGTCGATGGTGGGCTTCTCGATAAGCGCTTGCAGCCCCTGCGCTTGCGTCGGATACGCACCATTGTCGAGCCGGTAGAGCTTGAGGGCGACCGTGATGACCGCGACATCTTGTGCAGCGGCGATTCGCCTAATTTGGTAAGCCCGATCCTCTTCGGCGGCGGCACCGATGTGCGAAGCAGTGGCGTTGACGCAGTTCGGATCGGACCGCAGTTCGCCGGGATTGGCGTTGCAGGCGGACAGCGCCGTTTGCCGCATCCCGAAATTGTTGGTGAACTCGTCCACGGTGTAGACGCGATCGAGCGCAGTGACTTTTGTTGCGGGTTTGTTGCAGGCTGCGAGTGATATAGCGAGCGGCAGCACCGCAAGTACCCGGATGATGTTTTTGGTCTGCATTGTGTTTTCGTAGGTGTACGGGCGACGCGGGTGAGGCCGACCCGCAGAATAAAAAGCGCCGACAGGGGGACCGTCAGCGAAAACGGGTTCCGGCATCCGAGGTTGTTGCCGCATTGCCGGAACCGGCCAAGATGTGCACGCGGCCCGAAGCGCCGCCTTGGAATTCGTTACCGCACATAATATACTTTATGACGAATAATATGTGTTGTGACGCCCTTCACGCTGCCGTGACGAGAACAGACACTTCCCCGACTACCGGGGAGGACATCCGTCTTGAGCAACGCTGCACAACTTGCGAAATCCATTGGCGACGCCATTTCCGCTCGCCGGAAGGCGCTTGGAATGACTCAGGAAAAATTGTCCGAACTCATCCAGATCGAGCAATCTTCCCTATCGCGAATCGAACGAGGAACGTTGATTCCGAATCTCGAACGACTCGCAGGGATTGCAGAAAAGCTTGACTGTCGTCTCGCCGACTTGTTGGGAGCCAGCGGAACGGGGGCGCTTGATCGTGCGATTCGAATTCAGGAGCGGCTTGAGCGACTGTCGCCTGCGCAACAGGACGCGTTCGAAAAGTTGATAAACGATGCTTTTGAGTTGATCGAAGCGTCGTCAAAGAAGCGAAGCGGGCGCGGCGGTTGATGCCAAACGGCAGTGAGTTCATCGGGAAATTTCTGCTCGATCTTCCTGACTCAGCGTCAACTTTCGTCAAGTCGGTAAATATTCCTCAGACTTTAGCTACAATCGCGCGAGAGCGACCTTTCGTCGCCGCTGGCTGACCGTCTGTGTGTCGCTTCTCTGACGGTAGCTCGAACCTGAGAGAAGGACGACAAGAAATGGTACTCAGACCACCCGCAATCGGGGACCTGAAGAATCGCGACCTGTACGAGGCCGTTCATCGCGGTTTGTTGCAGCACGACCGGCTGTTGATGCTGGATACACCGCTCGGCAAGAACGCGTTGACCCCGCTGCGGGCGCGCGGATCGTCCGGGATTGGCGGTGACTACCATTGGACAATCGACGTTGCGTCGCTGCGTGACGATACGGCGCTGCTGTCGCTGATGCATCAGCCCGTCACCCTGTGGATTCAACAGCGTACGGCACCGTACGCAGATTCGGTTTATCGACCCGTGCACGGTTTCGTGCATCAGGTTGGATATTTGGGCGGGGACGGTAGCGTATCAACGTACCAGCTTGAATTTTCATCCGCGCTGATTTTCCTGAGCAAGACCCACAACGATGAAGGGTGGCTCGAAAAGGACGCGCGCGAAATCATTTCCGACGTATTCAACCGCTATCCGCAGCTGCAGGGGCGGTTCCGGTTCGACCTGACGCGCGAACCTGCGGTGCGCTCATGGTGCCGTCAGAGCGAATCCGATCTTCATTTCGTGCACCGCCTTCTCGAAGATGAAGGCATGTATCTCCGTTGGGTTCACGAACCGACGAACGAAGGCGAGCCGCCGAAAACGACGGTCGTCATCGTGGACCGCGTATCGTCGCTGCCGGAAGCGAAGCCGGCCGAATATTACCGTGGCAACACTGATCACGAAGCGGAGGGGTTCACGCAGTGGGCGGTCATGCAGACCATGCAGAGCCTGCGTTATATGTCGCGTGCGTTCGACTACAAGCGCCCGACATCCCATTTCCAGACGGAAAGTGCCCTGCAATCCACGGTCTACGAGGTGGGCAGTGGGCGACAGTCGGAATCGCGCAGCATTCCTGCTGCGCCCATGACCGTCTACGAGCCGACGGCGTACGGATACTCCAATTCAGACAGCGGTGCAGCGCGCGCACGTCGGCGCGTACAGGGGTGGGATTCGCGTGCACGCCGGTATTTCGGCGTCGGTGGGTTGCGCTGGTTAGATGCCGGATTGCGGTTCACGCTGAACAACCATCCACGTCATCCCGACAGCGACCCCAAGAAGCGGGAATTTCTCGTCGTTGAGGCACGGTGGTATATCGAAAATAACGTGTCGATTGGTCAACAGACGACGGAATATCCGCGCAGTCTGCGCGCGACCCTGGCCGAGCAGCAGGCAGCACACGGGGCGCGGTTCAAGACACCGGAGCACCCTCAAGATGGAACGGCGGGATTTTTCGTCATTGAGGTTGAGGCGCAAGAAGCAAGCGTTGAATATCGCAGCCCGCTCGCGCATCCAAAGCCGAACATGACGATCGAGCATGCGATCGTTGTGACGCAGCAGGGATCGGAAGCATGGACGAACGAGCGGAATCAGGTCCGTGTGCATTTCGCATGGGACCGCAAAAATCCGGATGGCACGTTCGCATCGTCGCCGCTGCTATCGACCATGCAGGCCGATACGGGAAACGGCTACGGATCGGTGCACGTGCCACGGGCCGGTGAATGGGTTTTAATCGCCTACTGGGCAAACGATTGCGACAAGCCGTTCATTTTAGGGCGCGTCAATGGCGGCACGACGCCTTCTCCGTGGCATTCGAATGTGCTGCTGTCGGGCTTTCAGTCACAGGGATTCGGCGGCACGGGCGCATTCAATTCGTTTGTCCACGATGACGCCACGAATCAAAGCGGTACACGGCTCGTCAGCTATACGGGGAGCAGCTACGCATCGATCGCGCAAGGCTATTTGATTCAGCAGAGCGGAAACACACGTGGGCGATATCTCGGTTCGGGGTTGCTGCTGCACGCTGACCATTACGCTTCGATGCGCGGTAGCCGGGGCGTGTCGATCAGTGCGCACCCTGTTTCGCGTGACAGCGATCAGCTAGACGTTGACGAGGCGCGAGAACAGCTTACGCGCTCGAAAAACCTGCTCGGCAGCATTTCGGATGCGAGCGAACAGCATCAGGCCGAGAGCCTGAAACCGGGCGTTGATGCGCTGACGGCGTTCACCGATGCAACGAAGCAGTCTGCATCCGGCGAAGCTACCGGCGGACGTACGGCGGGCGGCGGCACGGGTAACGCCAACGCGTTCGCTGCACCGCTGTTGCTACTCGGCAGTCCGGCCGGTATTGGCCTGTCTACACATCAATCGCTTCACGCGAGTGCCGACCAACAGGCGAACTGGATCAGCGGTCAGGATTCTTATCTTGCAGCGGGCGGATCGATGCACACGGCTGCGGTAAATCATCTGAGCCTGTTCGCACGGAATCAAGGCATCAAGGCCGTAGCTGGCAAGGGAAAGGTCGAAATACAGGCGCAAGCAGGCGATCTGGAAATGATCGCGCAGCAGCTTGTGAAATTGCTGTCGGTAGCCGGACGGATGGAAATTGCAGCCGATCAGGAGCTAGTCCTGTACTGCGGCGGCGCAACGATCCGCATCAAGGGCGGCAACGTCTCGATACACGCACCCGGCAACGCTGACTTCAAGGGCGCGTCGTTCAGTTTCGCAGGGCCGGTCAGCAAGTCGTACACGATGCCGCAGTTCAAACCGTCGTATCAAGCACGGTACGTCCTGAAAAATCAGGCGGACGGTACACCGATGATCCGACACGCTTACGAAATGAAGCTGCCATCAGGGCGGACTGTGCTCGGCCATACGAATGATCTTGGCGAGACAGTGCCGGTTTTCACGCCGAACGCACAAGATGTGCCGCTGCAAGCCGTAAAGGCGAAGCCTGCTCAGGTCGAATCGTGGCAGTTTGCAGGCTCGGACAAACCGATGATTCAACGCGACTACTTGGAGGACTGACGTATGGCGGGCACGATGGAACCGGTCGCGACCTGCACGACCGTCAATGAGGACAGGGTTACGTACGCCGAGCTACCGGCGGGCACGAAGGGCTATTTACAAGAGAAGATCGAATACGCGTTGCAGGCCCCGGATTTCGTCAATATCAAGCTGCCTGACGGCACGAACACGATTTCAGCGCTCAAGCAGGTTGTGATGACGGCGGCGATCCGCGTCGATGAGGAAGTGGCTGACTTCCGGTGGCAGTACAAAGCGGAGGTCTGCTTTGACATGTGGCCGGAATATATCTCAAATGGCCGTGATGCACCTATCCCTTTTCTGAGTAGCGACAAAGAACAGGGGCCCGGACGGCGGCATACGTTGAATCCGTTCCCTCCCGGACGGAAAAATATTGTTGTCGATGCAGTGAAACTCATCATGACTCGTCGGCCAGACGTGATCATTGTGACCAATCCAGCCGATCGCTGGCCGGGGCGAAGCACTGTCGATCACGAAGGCAACCCGCATGTCGATAATTCGCTGCGACTGGTGGAGGTTAAATTCCCCGGGGATGCATGGGGCTTCGGTCAAGAAGATGCATACCGGAAAATTGCGGGACGGCCGGGTGAGTACACGCGCCGCATGTCAGTGATCGATGTCAGCGACTGTCACGGCGATCTGGAAAAGGCGCGACAACGGGCGCTCGCGATGTCGCCGGAGCAACGCGAAGCGGAACTGCGTCAGAAGCGTCGCGAACGACAACTGCGTGCACCCATTCGATCGGCCGATCCGATTGCGCAACCTGCATGGTACGAAGCATGGATTCGGCAAGCAGGGGAAGTAGGGCATGCGGCCGTTGCAGCCGCGTGGGACGCGGTGAATGATGGGGCTGCCTACTTGTCAGCCGAAACGCACGCTTGGTTGCAGCAGCATGCACCGTGGGCGCTGACCGCTGGCAAATGGGTGGCCGACAGTGCGACAGCGACTTGGCGATGGGTGGATGAAAAAGGCAACGAGATTTACCGCTACACGACCGCGCAGTTGAAGGCAGGATGGGATGCGATTGTCCGTTCGACGGACATGACGTGGGAACTGCTCAAGAAAATCAATTGGGCGCAGATTGGCACGTCGATCATCAAGGGGCTGGTTGTCGTCGCCGCTGTTGTCGCGGGCGTGGTTATCATCATCGTTCTTTCGGAAGCCCTGCTGGCGATACTGCTTGCGCTCGCCGCGATTGTTGCAGCCGCCACGGCGGAAACGCTCGCAGTGCTCGCGCTTGCGCTAGGCGTGACCGCCGCCGCATCGTGACCGCACGGGAATTTACTGTCGAATCTCTATCAGAACGTTCAACATGAGCAATGAATCTGTGGTGCTGACGCCATTCGCAGCCTATGCGCGCTACGCCGAAGAATTGAGCGTGCGCTTGGCGGACAACAGCTTTGCTGTCAAGCCAGGGGTCATCGGGACGGTGTACTTTGCTGGCGGCTCGAAGCCAGAGGGACGACGCGGCCTGCTTGCGTGCTTCGACAAATTTGACGAAATGTTCGGCAAACACCTCATCACTGGAAAGGATGAGGACTTGGCGAAGTTCAGCAAGAAAACAGCGAAGGGCGTTGAGAAAATCCGCAAGGCGATTAGCGATAGCCCGGGCTTTGCCCAAGTCAGCGTCATGCGATCGAGCGCACCAACTTCGACCGTCGCTCCTGACTACGCAATCGGAACATTGACAGGAAGTGCAAATCCGTTCGACTACGAATCTCCCGCTGGCTACAAGGTCCCGAAAGGGGAAGAAATGGGACTGTCGTTCTTGAAATTCAGCGTGCCAATGGAGTTAGTCACACAACCGGAAGGTCAAGCGCAGTACGAGCATTTCCTGCACTACGTCTGCGAGCAACTAGATGTCCGTGGCGGTTACGGTGGCCTATCGGCAGTGACCGCGTATGACTATCACCGATGGCAGGCACAGGAATGGGCGATTGCCGAGCGGTTCAGCGGAATTGAGGTCGATGCTTGTGCCCATTTTGGGCGAGACGAATATGATCCTGTCTCATATACAGAGAATGAAAATGGTGCATTGACTGCAATGTTTCGTCCTTTGAAACCCGGAACAAAAGTTCATCGATGGGGCTTCATCAAGGGCGTCAACTGGTACACGTTGCTGAGCGACGTTTTCGTTGAACGGCTTGGCGGCGAAGATGCGTTGCGCGCTGCCCTTGATCGTGACGATATTCAAATCGAGCGTATCAATCATTGTGTGCTTGTCCGGGCCGGACCGTTTCCGCGCTTGGGCGCACCCGAAGAGGGGCTTCCTGAGCCGTACGTGTTCGTCAACAGCGTGTTACGCACGCTGCGCAACCCGAAACCTGACGGGCTGCATTTGTACGATCCGCAACTTGAAAATGCTGACAACAAGAACTCCCGAACATGGCAAGCACGCTTTGATTTGCCCGATGCCCCCCCGATCCCTGAGCCGCCGACGATTGTCCCGCCGCCCGTGAATCGTGCACCGGCCCGCCAAAGCGTGCCGGGCGGCAACCCGTGTCCCGAAGCTGGTTGGTGGCATACGCCCGCCAAAGCGGGTAGTCGCCGATATTTCGAAGCAGGCGAAATCATGCCGGTGATCGAGGGCAGTTCGTGGGGGACGACAAACTGGCATTGGTCGCCGAGTCAGAAGCAGGACGGGTAACACTGACCATGACGAGATACCTGATTCTCGATGGCGATCACACGACGGTGGCTGGAACGGTACAGGCTACGCCTACGCCGTTCGCGCTTGACGGCAGGCATATCGCGCATGAGGATGACGATGTGTTTTGTCCGGTGTGTAAGACGATCGGCAAGATCAAATGCGTTGGCCCGCGAATTCCGATGACGGGGCCGGACGGTCGTCGTGTAGCGCTGAGTGACGATCTGTGCGTTTGCAAGTGTCCGGCACCTCCATTGCTCATCCCGTCGCAGCAGGTCATGTCGGTCGATGTGTGAAGTGGTATGAAAGGACTGTCAGTCGATTGTGATGATTTGAAGTGAAAAATCACTCAATCGATCTATCAATTACGGGGTGCACATGCTGCAAGAGTTGATGAGCCGAACGCTTGATATTTATATCGCCCTCGTGACCGGGTTCGCGACAGGAATTCCCTGCACGTTGCTAGGAATCGCGATCGATCGGCTCAGCAAGAAGCGAGCAGAAGGTCAAGCACCCCAAGGCGGAGTACCACAAAATAGTCTCACGATCGAGCAAGCCATTCAGGTACGAGTCAACATTCAAGTCAGTGTCGGGGGCGCGGCAAGAGGCGATCAACTCGTATGGGGCATGCTGATCGCTGCCACCTGCATAGCATACTTGTTCCTCCGTCAGCAGGTTCTTTTCGTCGCAATGGTATCGACGTTCGCGTTGGTCTGGATATGGATCGGTGTGGCTGCGCACTCGTTGTATCGCGGATATTTTCGTGGCGTAGGGTGGTGGCTCTATATGATCGGAATGCTCGCTTTTGTTGCAGTGGGGGTTGTGCCAATCATCCTTGCTGCACAGACGCCGCAATATGCGCCTACGAATTTCGCTGCATGGCAGGCATTCGCTAAGGACTATGGCATTGATGGGCTGAGGCGTTCCGGGGAGCTTAATTGGCAGAGTGTCACGTGGCTCCTGTCGCATGTCACAGGTGTCGCACTCATGTTTGCTGCCATCCGGGATGCTGTACTTTCGATGTTCTTCTACGCCTCGGTGAGTGGGAGAAGCGACCAAAATACGGTGGACAGGCTGCCGTTATGGGCTGCTCGACATGCGATTAAATCCGTGCGGGGCCTTGTGTGGCTAGTCGTTATACTTGTGCTCGCGTACTACTTGGTGGATGGTTCTGCATATGTTTTCTACACGCAGAAGTTCCCGGTGTTGGTCAATGAGCTTTGGACGTATGTTCTTTACGGTGCGCGGGGGCTGCGGTAATAGCCAAACCCTGCCAGCCATTGAAAGCTACACGCCTGCGATCGGTGACAGTTTTTCGTTCGCCACAAATTGAGCCAGGCGGGCATGAGCCGTCGCGATCACGTGGGCTGGCACGGTCGCCAACTGTTGATCGTGCATCAACAGGATGTGCTCAACAGCGGCGCGACCAGCGGCCGGAATCTCGAAGATGTCGGTTTTCTTCCCGGCCACTGCGCAGTCAACCACAGCAGCTTCGGCCATTCGGAACTGATCTAGGTCGTGACGACCGACTGTCGCCTCATGGACGAAGTAGGCGAGGTAGATCGTTTGGAATACCTTGCTGAGGGCGTCGGGGGTTCCGTTGCCGTTCTGCAACGAAGCGAGCGCGAGGTGATGTTCGAGGGCTTTTTTTCGAGCAACGGCCGCTGTCAGTGGTAACAGCATGTCCTTGCTCAGCGGCTTTTTGCTGCGGTGAGATGTCGGCTTTGTGCGGGGCTTCATGCTGTTTGGGGCGGGTACGGAATTTTGTTCGATGACTGGCGCAGGGCTTCGTGTTCCGTCGCGGATCGTGCGGGCGGTGTTGACACCGGCACAGGATCGAACCGACATCTCGCCCGTTCGCCGGGTGTGCGGATGGTAATTTACCGGTCGTTTTCTTGCCACTACAAAACACGCTGGAAAAGTGGAAATAAAGTCCGTGTTCCAGAATTAATTTCCACGGGATATAATTGCCACGGTTTCTTTCCAGTGAGCGCACCATGTCCAAGACATTTCTCTACGCACGCGTGAGTACCGGCGACCAAACGACCGCGAACCAAATCATGCTGGCCGAAAAGGCGGGGTATGTTGTCGCGCCGCGTCACGTGTATGAAGAAACGATCAGCGGGACGGTTGCTGCGATGGAACGGCCGATGTTCGCCAAGCTGGTCGCAAAATTGGATGAAGGCGACAAGCTGGTTGTGACCAAGCTGGACCGGCTCGGGCGGAACGCGCGCGACATTGATGCAACGGTTGCGATGCTGCGGAATATGCAGGTCACGGTGATCGTGCTTGATCTGCCGGTGGTGGAAGTAACCAGTGCGGCTGGTGATCTGGTTATGCGCATGTTCGCCGCGTTCGCACAGTTCGAACGTGATCAACTGGTCGAGCGGACGCACGCCGGTCTGGCGCGCGCGAAAGCAGAAGGGAAAATCGCCGGTCGTCCGTCGTCGCTGACTGCTGCGCAGCGTGCCGAAATTAAAGCCAAGTTGGCAGCGGGCGCGACGGCGCGCGGACTCGCGAAGGAATACGGTGTGTCGCATCCGACAATTTCCAAAGCAGCGGCCGATGTCGTGTGAGTTTTGTGAAAATTGCGGTATATGAGCGAGGTGCTCGTTTAATGTGCGAGAGTCTAGTATGACGATATCGTGAAGCTAGCCAGCCCCTCGGAAGCCACGGCCCATTCGCGCGTGTTGCTCGGTGGAAAATTCTTAGAATTCGGACGGCAATTTCTCCATGAACACTGACGAGCGTTGGTCACATCTCATCGCCTTGGATGAAGAA
Source organism: Burkholderia sp. ABCPW 14 (assembly GCF_001523835.1). Classification (NCBI taxonomy): domain Bacteria; kingdom Pseudomonadati; phylum Pseudomonadota; class Betaproteobacteria; order Burkholderiales; family Burkholderiaceae; genus Burkholderia; species Burkholderia sp. ABCPW 14. The sequence goes on from NZ_LOVS01000160.1 coordinate 10,764, forward strand.
CTGCTGCAAGGAGGTGTTATTCTTTCCGAGTGGTGCTCGTTCATTGTTAGGGAGACGGATGTCGCTTTTGTAAGCGGTGCCCATCTGGCCACGATTCTCACGGCGGTTTCCGGGATCGAGACTTATCTTCGATCGGAATATGCGGTGACGAGCCGAGATCGCTTGGTCGACTTAATTGAACGATCGCCGATACCGGATGATTTGAAGGCCGATCTCCATGAGTTGCGGAAGTATCGAAATCGATGGGTGCATGTTGATGATCCCTGGTGCGACAGAAGCCTAGGGCGTGTTCACACTACATTGATTTAAGGTTATGCTTCGGGGATGGAAATCTCCGAAGCCCAATTCAAACAGATCGAACATTGCCTGCCGCGACAGCGAGGCAATGTGAGCCTGCCGAACCTGCAAGTGCTCAACGCGATCG
>NZ_LOVS01000161.1:0-10239 GCF_001523835.1 Burkholderia sp. ABCPW 14
AGCGCGTGCGACACGTCGCGCGGCTGCACGAGCGGCACGTCGAGCCCGGCGAGATCGAGGCCGGCGGGCAACGCTTTCGCGTCGCCGCCGTTCAGGAAGTAGATCGGGCCGACCCGGTCCGACTGCCCGAGCATCATCGCCAGGAACGCAATGTTCTGATGAATGCCGTTTTCCCAGATCGCCTGGCCGTCGCGGGCGAAAAGCGAGATGCCGACGGCGAGATATTTGTCGGAGCGGGAAAAGACAGTTTGCGTATCGTTGATCACAATCGAACGAAAACAGAGAAAGCGGATGGCTCGTTATATTGGGGAACCGACGTACAGTCGCAGCCAATACCCATGAGTGACGCCGAGCACTTGGGCGTCTCGAGTTACGCGCACTTCGAAGGAATCCTCTTCCGTCACGCCGGCCTGCCGACTGCTCCGCATCGCGAGGCCCTGTGTGATCGCAGCGTGCTCGCCGTAAATCCCTTCCGCCAATCCACACTCGTATGCCTCGAACCATCGAGCCGACAAATCGGCGCTCACGCTCTCGGACAAGGTTGCGCTTACATATTCACGAATCTGGCGCTCACAGATCTAGCGTATCGAATGCACCTCCGTGCCTCGCAGACCGCCGCTATGCGCTATCCCGCTCAGAAACGAATCGATCAAAGATACGTATCCGTTTCCTGAATCACGGATGACGTCATGTTTGATCCACTGACTTCCCATGCTGACTACTCCTTGGCGCATGCGGGCGACCAACGGCCATCGATGCAAACTCACGTTGTCGGCAGCAGAAATTCGTCGGGATCCTTCCCGGCCATCCACTGCGGCGGACGCCCATGCCCCGTCCATGTCCTCCCGGTTTCCGGGTCCATGTACTTCGGCGCGCGCTTGCGTCTCAGCCTTAGTCGTTGCTGCCTCGGCAAGGCATCGCTGATCTCGTCCGGGCTAATTTCGTACATCACCATCATCTGCACAATGCAAGCGATGATTTCCCCGGTTTCATGTCGGCGTACCGCGGCAATTTCCTCCTGCAACGCTCGGTGCCGCTTCATCAGATCCAGATACCGATTCGCCACCATCTCCTTGACATTCAACGCGTCAATCACATCCGATCGATTGTTCATCGAAGACTCCCTACCAACATCCTCAAGCCGTTGTGCCGGGCGACGCATCGGCGTTAGCTGTCCAAAGAAAACTCCCCGATCCGGCCAATCCCGCCAGATCCCTCGCGGCTCGCTGCAAGACCGGCTCCCATCCTCCGAACGTCGGCTGCCGGTACAGCCGGATCGACGGATACCACGGACTATCTTCGCGATTCGTCATCCAAACCCAGTGCGGATTCACGTCCAGCAAGAGCCAAGTCGGCATGCCCAATCCCCCCGCGAGATGGGCGATCGACGTGCACACCGTGATGACCAGATCCAGGTTCTTGAGAAATGCGGCCGTATCGTCAAATGACCGGAATTCCGCGCTGTAATCAGTGACTCGCAGGTCAGACGATTTCAGCACTGCAAGCGCTTCAGGCGCATCGATCTGAAGGTTGAAGAATTCGACACCTTCGACATCCGCAAACGCCCTTCCGTAGGCTTCGGGCGCAACGGCTCGCATCCGGTTTCGCTGATGTGTTCGGCTGCCGCTCCAGACCAGACCGAATTTCAGATTGTTTGAAGTGCTCAGTTTCGCTCGCCAAGCGGCCACCTTCACCGGATCTGCTTTCAGATACGAAACGGCACATGGCAAGTCCCGCAGTTCGATGTTCAGAAGCATCGGCAAGCTGGCGAGCGGCAGATGGTAGTCGCAGGTCGGCAATGCAACGAGCGTCGAAGGCAGAACGGCATCGACACTACCGCTCAAACTCCGTTCGAGCAGCGACAGCAACGGGGGAAACGCACAGTAGATCAGCTTGCCGCCCTGTTGCCGGATACGCTCGGAAAGCATCGGAATGAAACGTGCGAATTGCAACACGTCGCCGTACCCTTGCTCACCCCAAACAAGCAGTGCTTTGCCGTCCAATGGCTGGTTCCGCCACACGGGCACGCGCAGTTCCGGCCACTTGCCCTTCAGCTCGCCGGCCGTCCACCGGTACTCGTAATTTCGCCAGCCTGCTTCGTATTGCCTTAGCAGCAATTGCAACATCGCCAGCGACCACCGGATCGAACCATCTTGGGGCTCGAATTGATGCGCTCGCTCGATCGCCGCGACGGACTGATTCCATCGCTGGTGCTCCTTGCACACATAAGAAAACGTCTGTAAAGCCACCGGGTGCTCGGGCTTGAGTGCCAGCGCACGCTCGACCGCACATTCCGCGGCATCCACTTCCCCACGCTTCAAGTGCGCTGCCGCCAAGTTATTCCAGGCTAGCGCGTTGTATGGGTCGTCCGTCAGCGCTTCCTCCGCGTAGAATCTGGCCAAGTCGTATTCCTGCATCTGCAGATACAGCGCAGCCAGATTGTTTCGCAACATCGGGCGATCCGGCAAAACACGCCCGCAACGAAGATAGGCATCCAGAGCCTCGGGCAAGCGGTCGGCCAGTTGCAGCGCATAACCGAACCAGAACCATCCCTCGGCGTCCGCCGGCTTTGCCTGGCAGTAACGATCGGCCACCGCCGCCGCGCGCTCGTGCTGCGCGTGCCGCGTCAGCAATTTGACCCACTCGAGTACCCACGACGACGACGGTTCGGCAAATTCGTACGCATTCCGAAACCATACGAGCGCTCCGGCCGAATCTCCGCCATTCAAGGTCAGTCGTGCATATTCGACATGCGCGTCGACGGACGTCGGAGCGATCTGCAATGCTCGCGCGAGCGCATCGCTCGCGTCTCCGTGTCGTCCACGCAAGCTCATCACACGCGCCCATAGCACCAGTTCATGGGGATCGGATGCCGCCCAAGCCTGTCTCGATATCAGCAGTTCACTGGCCCCGACCACGTCGCCGTGATCCAGCAGCCATGCGATATCAACCAGATCGACACTATTCCGATGCTCGCTGACCAAGAGGCCTCTCATCTCGCCCATTCCTCGTCAAAACCACTTGATCCAAGCCACCGCGCCGACCACCAGCCCCAGCCCCCATCCCAGCAGCCGTCCGCTCCAAGCCGCCTGCTCGCTTGGGGGATTCCGGAATATCCAGGTCGAACGGTTTATCCAGGATCGAACCACACAAGGCGCCAGCAGGATCAGCATGCCGTCCAGTACCACAGCCATCGCCGCCATGCACCAAAGCGGAATCGTGCCGATCGGAGATAATTCCCCCGGCAACAGCCCATACATCGCCAACTCGACCATGCCAGCGCACACGGCGCTCACCACCAGATTCAGCACGAAACGGTCAGTGCGGTTCATCCTCGTTCCTTCCTTTGATACATCGCTACCCGGACGAGGGACGAATCGTCCCTCGTCCATGGCGTATGTCACCGCCTTACCACTGGTACGAGATGCCTCCGCCGTAGGTGCTGCCCTGACTGCTGATCCCCACGCCGAGCTTCGCCTTCAGATTGTCGGAGAACCGCACGGACACGCCGATCGCGGATGCCGAATACCCTTGATAGCTGCCGGCACCGATCCCGACCGCAATCGTCTTGCCAGGGTCGACTTCCGGAATCATCGTCAGCGCGGTGGCAGCCGCCACACCCGAATACGCGCGGCGCGCGGCTTGGTCTACGCTCGATTGCACGCCCCAGAGCTGGTTCATGTTCGCCGCGTCGGTACCGTCGATCCCCGGTGCGACGTTCGTCAGTCGACGCTCATGGCCCGGCGACCCGAACGACACCGTGTTCGGCGCGGACGCTACCGAGTTCGCGCCGATCGCCACTGAATTCGGCGCCGCTGCCGTCGAATGAGCGCCCAGCGCCGTCGAGTTCGTGCCGGAGGCAATCGCCCCTTGGCCGAATGCCGAGGACCCGTCGCCCGACGCGCTCGCCCCCTGCCCCACCGCCGTGGCGCCGCTTCCGGATGCACTCGATGCTTGACCCAATGCCGTCGAATTACTGCCCGATGCGTTCGACGCCTGGCCGAGCGCCGTTGCATTGGCTCCCGAAGCAGACGCCGCGCCGCCGACCGCCGTGCTGTTGCTGCCCGACGCGTCAGCTCCGGGACCCATCGACGTGCCGCCCACGCCGTTGGTGTGAATCCCTCCGTTGGACACCGCGGTCGACAACGACGCGAGATTGCTGTTCGTCGTACTCAGCCCCGTCGAAAGCGACGCGACACCGCTCTGCGTCGTGCTCAAGCCGGTCGACAGCGATGACACGCTGCTGCTCGTCGTGCTGAGACCCGTCGACAGCGAACTCACGCTGCTCTGCGTCGTGCTCAGCCCTGTCGACAACGAACTCAGACCGCTTTGCGTCGTCGACAGTGCATTGGCCGTCGAAGTCGACAGCGATACCAGCGCCTGGGTCACGGCGTTCATCTGCGATCCGTTCACCGCGTCGGTCGACGTGGCGGAAACCTGCCCTGCCGCGACGTTGGTGATTTGCCGTTCGGCGCCTGGCGCACCGACACTCACCACGCTTGTCGGCGAACCGCCGGCGAGCGAATACGTCTGACCGGCGATCAGCGCACTGGCGACCGGATTCGCGGCTGCGGTTACGCTACCGGAACCCAGCGCGACATCGTTGGCATTGTTCGCGATTGCATTCGAGCCCAACGCGATCGAGCCGCCCGCCGCCGCTGTCGATGTGCTGCCGAGCGCCAGCGAGCCCGTCCCGGTTGCCACGTTCGCGTTGCCGAGCGCAACGGCGCCCTGGCCGTTCGCCGAATTGTTCGCACCCAGCGCGACCGCACCGGTGCCCGTCGCGACGTTCGGATCGCCGATCGCGACCGCGCCGTCGCCGCTCGCCGTATTCGCAACACCGATCGAGACCGCCTGACCACCCGTTGCAACGGCGGTCTGGCCGATCGCCACCGCGCCATTTGCGGCCGCGTTCGCGGTATCGCCGATCGCGATGCTGCTTGCGCCGGATGCCGTGGCCGCCGGTCCGACGGCGATTGCGTTCGTCCCCAGCGCCTGACTGTCCGGCTGCGTCGAGTTGGCGTGAAAGTACTTTGTCCCGCCGCCGTTGACTGCGGTCGACAGCGAACTCAGCCCGGTGGACAGCGACGAGATATTGCTGTTGGCTGTGCTCAGGCCGGTCGAGGTCGAAGTCGACAGCGAACTGATGTTGCTGTTGGTCGCGGACAGGCCCGTGGACAGCGAGCTCAGCCCCGTCGACGTGGACGTCGACAGCGAGGTGACCGTACTGTTGGTGGTCGACAGGCCAGTCGACAGCGAATTGACGCCGCTCTGAGCGGTACTGATGCCACTTGAGGTCGACGTGGACAGCGACGCGACAGTGCTGTCGGTCGTGCTCAAACCAGTCGACAGCGAGCCGATGCCAGTTGACGTCGACGTAGATAACGACGTGATCGAGCTATTGGCCGACGACAGCCCCGTCGACGTGGATGTCGACAACGAGGTGACCGCACTGTTGGTGGTCGACAGGCCAGTCGACAGCGAATTGACGCCGCTCTGTGCGGTACTGATGCCGCTCGAGGTCGACGTCGACAGCGACGCGACGGAACTATTCGTCGTGCTGAGACCGGTCGACAGCGAGCCGATTCCAGTTGACGTCGACGTGGACAACGACGTGATCGAGCTATTGGCCGACGACAGCCCCGTCGACGTGGACGTCGACAACGAGGTGACCGCACTGTTGGTGGTCGACAGGCCAGTCGACAGCGAATTGACGCCGCTCTGTGCGGTACTGATGCCGCTCGAGGTCGACGTCGACAGCGACGCGACGGAACTATTCGTCGTGCTGAGACCGGTCGACAGCGAGCCGATTCCAGTTGACGTCGACGTGGACAACGACGCGATCGAGCTATTGGCCGACGACAGTCCCGTCGACGTGGACGTCGACAGCGAAGTCAACTGACTCATATTCACCGCATCGGTCGGATTCACGCCCGCGGCGACATTGGTCAGCGTCACCGGCATCGTCGCGCCGACCCCTCCCAGCGTGACCTGAGTATGGCTGAGGTTGTCATACTGAACAGAATTGGCGATTCCTGTCGACAACGAACTCAATCCAGTCGAGGTCGACGTGGACAGCGACGCGATCGAGCTGTTGGTCGACGACAGGCCCGTCGACGTGGACGTCGACAACGATGCGACGGCGCTATCGGTCGTGCTCAGACCAGTCGACAGCGAGCCGATGTTGCTGTTGGCCGTCGAGAGACCCGTCGACGTCGACGTCGACAACGATGCGACGGTGCTATCGGTCGTGCTCAGACCAGTCGACAGCGAGCCGATGTTGCTGTTGGCCGTCGAGAGACCCGTCGACGTCGACGTCGACAACGATGCGACGGTGCTATCGGTCGTGCTCAGACCAGTCGACAGCGAGCCGATGTTGCTGTTGGCCGTCGAGAGGCCCGTCGACGTCGACGTCGACAACGATGCGACGGCGCTATCGGTCGTGCTCAGACCAGTCGACAGCGAGCCGATGTTGCTGTTGGCCGTCGAGAGACCCGTTGAAGTCGACGTGGACAGCGACGCGATCGAGCTATTCGCCGACGACAGCCCCGTCGACGTGGACGTCGACAGCGACGCCAGGTTGCCGGACGACGCGAGGCCAGTGGATAACGACGCGATCGAGCTATTCGCCGACGACAGGCCTGTCGACGTCGACGTCGACAACGTACTGATCGCCTGATTCGTCGAGTACAGTTGCGAACCGTTGACCGCGTCCGTGCTCGTCGCCGTCAGTTGTCCCGCCGCGACATTCGTGATCTGGCGTTCCGCGCCCGGTGCGCCCACGCTCACCACGCTCGTCGGATTGGTTCCCGCAAACGAATAGGTAGTTCCGCCGATCGTCGCGCTCCCCGTCGGATTCGGCGCGGCCGTCACCGATCCGGAGCCCAGTGCCACATCGTTCGCGTTGTTGGCTACGGCATTCGAACCGAAGGCCACCGATCCTGCACCGCCAGCCGTCGACACATTGCCGAGCGCGACCGAACCCTGGCCCGTGGCGATATCGGCGTTGCCGAGCGCAACCGCGCCTTGTCCGGTGGCGGTATTGTTCGCCCCCAGCGCCACCGCTCCCGTGCCGGTCGCGACGTTCGGATCGCCGATCGCCACCGCGCCATTGCCGTTCGCGGTATTGCCCACGCCGACGGACACCGCTTGCCCGCCCTTGGCCAGTGCGCTCTGGCCGATCGCGATCGCACCGGCGCTGGCGGCTTGCGATTGGCCGCCGATCGCGATGGCGTTGCTTGCCAGCGCCTGCGCACCTTGCGTACCGTTACCACCGAGCGCGACGGCGCCCGCACCGCTTGCGATCGCGCCAGTAGCGGCGGAAGTGCCGCCCGCGCCGAGCGCCGTGGCATTCGTGTTGCTGGCGGTGGCATATTGCCCGATGGCGGTCGCGCTGGAGCTGCTGGCGGCCGCCTCGCTGCCCATGGCGATCGAATCGCTTCCCGTCGCCTGCGCGCCTTTAGTCGCGTCTCCGCCTATCGCGATTGCATTGCTGCCGCTCGCCAAGGTGGCGTTGCTCGAGGTCCCGCCGCCGCCGTACCCGAGCGCGATCGTTCCATTGCCTGTCGCTTGAGAGCCAATGCCCATTGCAACGCTGCCCGTGCCAGCGGCAGTGTTATAGAGACCGATCGCGGTTCCGCCCGCCCCTGATGCGGTATTGGCAATCCCGATCGCAGTTGAACCGGCCAAGCTGGCCATGTTATTGAGCCCGAGCGTGCTCGAACCCATGCCAAGCGATTTGTTTCCACACCCCGCCGCGAAGGAATTGAAGCCCCAGGCGAGGGTCGCCTGAGAGCCAGTCGCGCTACTTCCGCCGCCCGAAAAATTGGAGGTGCCGCTGTAGTTGATAGTCTGGCCGTTTTCCGTGCCGGGGTTGTACAACTGACCAGGGTCGGTGGTCTGTGAAGTCGCTCCCAAAAGCCAGCCGACATTCGCACTGTTCAGCACGTTGCGGGTCGAAGTCAAGCTAAGGCAATCATTATCCCCAGTAATGGCGGTACCCTGACCACTCGCACCAACATAACTGTTACCCAAATCGCCGGTCGTAGAACTCGTTCCGCCTCCTGCATTGGCGTATACAGCCCCGCCGCCTATTACCGTACCAGCCACGGCCAGCGGTATGGACCCCAAGCTCCCGATCAATATGCACGCCGCTAGCGCAATGGACGACAACGCGAATCGAACAGATTCCTCACCTGCTGCACGGCCGCCTTGCCGGCTGCTGTGGTTCTTTCCGCCATGCAGATTGGCCGCCTCCGAAACAACGACGCACGCTGCCTTGACACGGCACCAGATCACCCGAAATATTTTATTCACTCTGCACTCCAAACTATCTTGTATTGAAATCGTCTTGTGAGGTTGGTCTCGTGTCAGCACTCGACAATAAAAATGGCTACGCCTTGGCCGCCTTCCTTTTCATACCTCAAAGATCTCTTGACGAACACTCGCACGCAGATTTAATTGTCTTTATTAATGCGCGCATCAATCACGTAGCGCCATGATGCCCCTCCGAATTTCACCAAAAATGGTAAAATCTTGCACTCAAATTTCACCCGATTTCACATCACGGTTCTACTTGAGCCTTTATCTTTCCAGATCCAATATCCTTTCTCAGATCACCCTTTCCAGCCGACACGTTGGACGGACTTCCCCTATAATTACCGCATGCTCGTTTGGATCATTAAAGAAAGGAACCTAACTGAATTTTGTCGAATTATGCGACATGCGATTTCCGGGGAATATGAACAAATGTCACACGCCCGTGACCGCACAAGCGCGGCGCCGAAATTTCTTTAAATATTGTTAAAACGCATTGACCAACGCTGACACGGAAGCAACGGCGCATTTTCGCCTATAGACTTCGAACAGCGGCATTCCAACTCGCTCGCAGGCATCCAGGAAACTGGTGGCGATTCACTCTTCCATCTGCAAAAGCTCGGAGCAACAGTGACTCACTTCGTCGAGCCTGTAGCCCTGCGTGTAAACCGCATTCAGGCATGCCCCGTTTTCTGGACGAATGGAGAGCTTTCGCCTGATCCGATACACGTGGGTGTCGATCGTCCTTGACATGCAGTCGAGATCCCTCCCCCATGCGAGCTTCGCAAGGAGGTCGCGGGAGACAACCTTTCCGATATGTTTGAACAGATACGCGACCACGTCGAACTCTCTTTCGGTCACGTCGATGAATGTGCCGCGCAGCGAAATGCTACGTTGGTGCGCATCGATCACATAATTCCCGACGCGGATGATCTGCGTGGTCTGATCAGGCCGGCGGACCCGGCGCAGTATGGCGTTAACCCTCGCCGTGAGCTCGGGCATGCGGACTGACTTGGCGACGCATTCGTCCGCACCGGCTTCAAGTGCAAGAACAATGTCTGCCTCAAACATGCGGCGCGTCAGAAAAAGAACGGCAGGCTCATCCCCCCTATATGTACGTATCCATCGAAGCATCTCGAGCCCGCTCATTGTGGGAAGTTGCCAGTCGAGAATAATCAGATCTAATGCCTCGGCTTTTAGAAACCGAATAGCAGCTTCAACGTTATGCACGCGGATAATGTCGTGGCCGTTGGCTCGAAGTGCACTGTTGATCGCATCGGCTTGTGCGGGATCGTCTTCCACCAGCAATAGCTTCATGTTTCAAACCTCTACTTCATCGTGAACCTAATCTTCTTGCGGCCGTCAGCGCGCTGTCGCTGACACTACGCGAGCGCGACCCAACAGTGACTTCCCCGTTCTGGCGTCTTTCCCCGGGGAAACCCGCATGACACCTTGGCAGCTTGCTGCAATACTCGTCATGGGACAGAGGCATCTTCTTCATCCGCCGATCGCTCGTCGGGTATACCGTCTGATTAGCGCTTCAAATCTTCTGCGGTTTCGTCCATTGAGCGGCTCACCGTTCAACGGTCACTGAGTTCTGATAGTCGGCGGCGGCGGCGTCTCGTACAGCGATCCGCAGTCCAAGGCTACGTATCTGCGGAGTGCAGTGCGGTTTCCTGTTTGGGAGGTCTGCGGCACGACGTTGGGGAGGGGGGTGCCCCTATGTTGTTCGTCAAGCGTTAGGGGCTGACTTGGGTTGGTAAATGGTGCCGTCGCGCAGCATGGCGAACAGGACGTCGCAGCGTCGCCGAGCCAGTGCGATGAGCGCTTGGTTGTGGCGCTTGCCTTGCTGGATCTTGCGCGAGTAATAGGCCCGTGAGACTGGGTCTCGTAAGGCAGCGAAGGCGGAGAGGAACAAGGCGC
>NZ_LOVS01000162.1:0-18233 GCF_001523835.1 Burkholderia sp. ABCPW 14
GGGCAACAGGCAACAGGCAACAGGCGACGGGCGACGGGCGACGGGCGACGGGCAACGAGCAACGAGCAACGAGCAACGAGCAACAAGCAACAAGCAAGCTTAGTTTTTACGGTGCGGCCGCCATGCGGCAACCTGTTTCTTCGCTTTGCGCTTCGGACTCTCGATGTGCCGGCGACGACCGTGCGCGATGGGCGCGATGTGTTCGAAGCAATAACGACGCGATTCGCGGTAGCCCGCCAGCGGCTCCCCGCAGAATCCGCATACCCAAACGCCGCCGCCCCGCCGCAAACGGCGAACCCCGCAGCGCAAAGCATGCGGGATTCGGAAGTTCACCCGGCGCGCCGAAGCGCATCGGAAGCAGCTACCCTCGCGACGCCCCCTTACGAGCACGTCGTCGTTGCGACAAGATTCGTCAATCGAAGCGGCCGGTGCGCGCCATTTCCATCAGCCTCGCGATCCGTTCCTCGGTGGCCGGGTGCGTCGAGAACAGGTTCTGCAGCCCGCCGCCCGACAGCGGATTCATGATCATCATCTGCGCGGTGGCCGGATGCTGCTCCGCCGTCTGAAACGGAATGCCCGACGCGTAGCGGTGGATCTTGTCGAGCGCCGACGCGAGCGCTTGCGGATCGCCCGAAATCTGCGCACCGCCGCGGTCCGCCTCGAACTCGCGCGCACGTGAGATCGCCATCTGGATCAGCGCGCCCGCGATCGGCGCGAGCAACGCGACCGCGATGCCCGCAATCGGGTTGGCCGGACGGCCGTTCTCGTCGCGCCCGCCGAAGAACATCGCGAAGTTCGCGAGCGCCGAGATCGCGCCCGCCATCGTCGCGGAGATCGTCGAGATCAGGATGTCGCGGTGCTTCACGTGTGCGAGCTCGTGCGCCATCACGCCGCGCATCTCGCGCTCGGACAGCACACGCAGGATGCCCGTCGTCGCGGCGACGGCCGCGTGCTCGGGATTGCGGCCGGTCGCGAACGCGTTCGGCTGGTCCTCGTCGATCAGGTAGACGCGCGGCATCGGCAGGCTCGCGCGCGTCGCGAGCTCGCGCACCATCCGATAGAACTGCGGCGCCGTCGTCTCGTCGACTTCCTGCGCGTTGTACATGCGCAGAACCATCTTGTCCGAGAACCAATACGAGAAGAAATTCATACCGAGCGCGATCAGCAACGCGATCGTCATCCCGCGCGATCCGCCGATCATGCCGCCAATCACGACGAACAGGGCCGTGATTGCGGCCATCAGCATCGCCGTTTTGACCCAATTGAACATGTTTCCCACTCCTTATCCGTCTGCGGGGACCGCGCCGCTCGCTCATCGACGGCGGCGCACAATTGTAAGCGATCTGTTAGATAAGAGCGTTTCGAGAAAATTCAATTCTCAGCGCGTCGATGTCGCGAGCTTGACGCCGAGCCCGACGAACGCGCTGCCGACGCCGCGGTCGAGCCATTTCTTCACACCAGGCTTGCCGGCGAAGCGCTGCGTGACGGTTCCCGCGACCCAAGCGACGATGCACGACCACACGGTGCTCATCGCGAGGAACACCGCGCCCAGCGTCAGGAACGCGAGCACTTTGTGGCTGCTGTCCGCCGACACGAACTGCGGGAAGAACGACACGAAGAACAGCACCACCTTCGGGTTCAGCACGTTGGTCAGAAACCCTTGCATGAAAAGCTGGCGCAGCGATTTGTCCGCACCGCGCCGTGCAGTCTGCTCGGCCGCAGGCTCCTGCTTCGCGAAGACGAGACGCACGCCCAGGTAGACGAGATAGGCCGCGCCGACGATCTTGATGACCGTGAACGCGGTAGCCGACGCCGCAAGCACAGCCGTCAGGCCGAACGCGCACGCGAGTACGTGCACGAAGCAGCCGGCCGAGATGCCGAGCGCGGACATGAGGCCCGCGCCGCGGCCTTGTGCGACGCTGCGGCCGACGATGTACGCGGTGTCGGGCCCCGGCGTGATGTTCAACAGGAAAACCGCCGCGACGAACAAGCCAAGATGGGTGATGCCGAACATGCCGATCCCTCGATACTGACGTCAGAGAATTCTACGCGCGCGTCCTGCGCCGCGCGACCTGGCCGTTCGGCCGATTGCGCGGCGCGCGCGATTCCGATGAACTACAGGCAGGCGACGAAATTATGCGGAGCCGGGCAGCGCGAAGCGCTGGCCGGCCGCAAGCGGCGCGCCCGCGAGAAACTCGCGCGCAGGCAGCCGCTTGCCACCCGGCTTCTGCAACTGGATGACGCGCAGCGCGCCTTCGCCGCACGCGATCACGACGCCGTCCGGGCCCGCATCGACGATCGTGCCGGGCGCAAAGTCGCCGGGCGCCACTATCGCTTCCGCCGCCCAAAACTTGAGCGTCGTGCCGTCGAGCGTGCCCGCGCCGCCCGGGAACGGGTCAAACGCACGCACCTGCCGTGCGAGCACGGCGGCCGCCTTGCGCCAGTCGAGCGCCGCCTCGTGCTTGCCGATCTTCTCGGCATAAGTGACGCCGTCCGCCGGCTGCGGCGTCGCGGCGAGCGAGCCTTCGCGCTCGAGCTCGGCGAGCGCGTCGACGATGAGGCGCGCGCCCGCCGCCGCGAGCTTGTCGTGCAGCGTCGCCGTCGTATCGTCGGGCGCGATCGCGACGCGCGCGTCGTGCAGCATCGCGCCCGTGTCGAGGCCGGCGTCCATCTGCATCAGCGTGACGCCGGTTTCCGCATCGCCCGCCTCGATCGCGCGGTGAATCGGCGCCGCGCCGCGCCAGCGCGGCAACAGCGACGCGTGGATGTTGATGCAGCCGTGGCGCGGCAAGTCGAGCACGTCCTGCGGCAGCAGAAGGCCGTATGCGGCGACGACCATCACGTCGTGCGGCGTCGCGTGCAGCAGATCGAGCGCGGCGGCAGCCTCGGCCGGGTACTTGCCCGTGCGGCGCAGCGACGGCGGCTGCGCGACCGCGATGCCGTGCTCGAGCGCGTAGCGCTTCACGGCGCTCGCCTGCAACTTCATCCCGCGCCCCGCCGGGCGATCGGGCTGCGTCAGCACGAGCGGCACCCGAAAGCCGGCTTCATGGATCGCGGCGAGCGCCGCCGCGGCGAATTCCGGCGTGCCGGCAAAAATGACCCGCAGTGAATGTGTCATGTGTGAATGAATCGGGAGGCAGCCGCGCGCGTTACATCGCGCGTTCGAGTTTCTTCATCTTCGTCTTGATCCGACTCTGCTTGAGCGGCGACAGATACTGGACGAACACACGGCCCATCAGGTGATCCATCTCGTGCTGGATGCACACCGCGAGGAGCCCTTCGCAATCGATCTCGAACTTCTCGCCTTGCTCGTTGAGCGCGCGCACGCGCACGCGATCCGGGCGCTCGACTTCGTCGTAGACGCCGGGCACCGACAGGCAGCCTTCCTCGTAGATCTGCTTGCCGTCGCCCGTCCAGACGATCTCCGGATTGATGAAGACGCGCAACTCGTTCTTGTCCTCGGACACGTCGATCACGATCACGCGCTCATGCACGTCGACCTGCGTCGCCGCGAGGCCGATGCCGGGCGCGGCGTACATCGTCTCGGCCATGTCGGCGACGAGCTTGCGGATGCGGTCGTCGACCTTGTCGGCCGGCTTGGCCACCTTGTGCAGCCGTTTGTCGGGGTAATGAAGGATGTTCAGCAAAGCCATGATGTTCAGTGTTGAGAGACGAACGACTTACCCGCATCGGCCGTTTGGCCGACTGCCGCGACGCGCGCGCCAGCCTCAAGATGGTTTCGACGACGCGCGGAATGCGCAGCGCGCCGCAATGACCGGCCAATCGCCGCGGGCCTGCGCGCGTGGCATTCGTTCTATTTCGGATCATGAAAATTTTATCACGGCACCACGCGGCTCGCAGGCCGCGCTTCTCGAGGGCTTCGTCATGTCGCCGCTGTCGCTGACGCGCGCCGAGCTCGCCGGCTGGCTGCGGCTTGCGGGTGCGCCCGGCGTGCCGGCCGCCGCCTGGGCGGCACTCCTCGGCGCCTTCGCGTCGCCCGAGGCGCTTTTCGGAGCGTCGCATGCGGAACTGGCGGCGCTTATCGGCAACGCAGCCGCCCGCGCGGTGCTCGCGCCGTCCGCCGACGATTTCGAGCGGCGCGTCGACGAAACGCTTGCGTGGCTCGACGCACCCGGCAACGCGCTCGTGACCCGGCACGATCCCGCTTATCCGGGCACGCTCGCTGAACTCTACGATCCACCGCCGCTGCTATATATAAAAGGGCGCGTCGCGCTGCTTCATGCGCAGGCCGTCGCGATCGTCGGCAGCCGCGACGCAACCCCGCAGGGGCTCGCCGACGCGACGCGCTTCGCGCGCGAACTGTCGGACTCGGGCCTTGCGATCGTGTCCGGCCTCGCGCGCGGCATCGACGGCGCCGCACACCGCGGCGGACTCGACGGAGCAAGCAGCACCGTCGCCGTGATCGGCACCGGCGCGGACCTCGTCTACCCGGCTTGCCACCGCGCGCTCGCACACGAGATCGCCGAGCGCGGCGCGCTCGTCTCCGAATGGCCGCTCCGCACGCCAGCGCGCGCCGCCCATTTCCCGCAGCGCAACCGGCTGATCGCCGCGCTGTCCGGCGGCGTGCTGATCGTCGAGGCGGCGCCACGCTCCGGCTCGCTCATCACCGCGCGGCTCGCGAACGACATGGGACGCGACGTGTTCGCGATCCCCGGCTCGATCCACGCGCCGCGGTCGCAAGGCTGCCACGCGCTGATTCGCGACGGCGCGAAGCTCGTCGAGACCGCGGCCGACGTGCTCGACGAATTCGGCCTTGATCCCGCCCGGCCGGCGGCCGCGAGCCGCGACGCGCCCGCCGGCGCCGCGGCGGACGCCGGTCTGGACGCCGATGCACGCCGGCTGCTCGAGGCGATCGGCTACGGCCCGGTGCCGCTCGATCTGCTCGCACAGCGCACTTGGCTCGCGAGCGACGCGCTGCATCAGTTGCTGCTGCATCTGGAACTGGCCGGGCGCATCACGGCGCTGCCGGGCGGCCGGTACACCCGCATCGACGGCGCGCAGGAGCCCGCTCAAGCGCGCAGGACGGGCGCCGTGCTACATTCCGACGAATAGGCGTCCGCTTGGGCCTTTGCCCGCGCCGCCGCCACGTTACGATGCAAGGAAAACCGCCAATGCCCGCGCTGAACCTCGACACCGACGAAGATCGGATCGCCGAGCGCCTCCGGAATCCCGATACGCTGCTCGTCGCCTGCCTGTGCGCCGAGTGGTGCGGCACCTGCCGCGAATACCGCGTTGCGTTCGACCGGCTCGCCGACGCGCATCCCGACGCCTGTTTCGCGTGGATCGACATCGAAACGCACGCAGATCGGCTCGACGACCTCGACGTCGAAAATTTTCCGACGCTCTTGATCGAGGACGCGAACGCGGTCCGTTTCTTCGGCACCGTGCTGCCGCACGCAACAATCGTCGAACGAATGCTGTCCGACCTGACCGCGCTGCCGGGCGCGCCGCATGCACCGAAATTGCGCAATTTGTTCGACTAAAACCATCCGCCCCCGAAATATCGGCTGAGGAATGCAACTTTATCGCTCGTTTACGCGAGAGGGCGCGCGACGGGCTTGCCGCCGCCCTTGCCCCCACTTATGATGACCCGCTTTTTGCTCACGCCAGCCGCCGATTCGGCGCCGTGTGCTATAAAGCCGTCGTAAAAGGGCCCGCAGTCGGGCTCGCCCGGTCTACCAATACACACTGTCATGTCGAAAGCACTCATCATTGCGGAAAAGCCTTCTGTCGCGAACGACATCGCGCGCGCTTTGGGCGGCTTTACCAAGCATGACGAATACTATGAAAGCGACGAATACGTCCTGTCGTCGGCGGTTGGCCATCTGCTCGAAATCGGCGCGCCCGAGGAATACGAGGTCAAGCGCGGCAAATGGAGCTTTGCGCACCTGCCCGTCATCCCGCCCCATTTCGATTTGAATCCGATCGCGAAGAGCGAGTCGCGCCTCAAGGTGCTGACGAAGCTGATCAAGCGCAAGGACGTCGACCACCTGATTAACGCATGCGACGCGGGGCGCGAGGGCGAGTTGATCTTCCGCCTGATCGCGCAGCACGCGAAGGCGAAGCAGCCCGTCCAGCGCCTGTGGCTGCAGTCGATGACGCCCGCCGCGATTCGCGACGGCTTCGCGCACCTGCGCACCGACTCGGACATGCAGCCGCTCGCCGATGCCGCCCGCTGCCGCTCGGAAGCCGACTGGCTCGTCGGCATCAACGGCACGCGCGCGATGACCGCGTTCAACAGCAAGGGCGGCGGCTTCTTCCTCACGACGGTCGGCCGCGTTCAGACGCCGACGCTGTCGATCGTCGTCGAGCGTGAGGAAAAGATCCGCCGCTTCGTGCCGCGCGATTACTGGGAAGTGCGTGCAGAATTCGTCTGCGCAGGCGGCTTCTACGAAGGCCGCTGGTTCGATCCGAAGTTCAAGAAAGACGAATTCGATCCCGAGAAGCGCGACTCGCGCCTCTGGAGCCTGCCCGCCGCGGAGACGATCGTCGCCGCGTGCCGCGACCAGATCGGCACCGTCACCGAGGAATCGAAGCCGTCGACGCAGCTCTCGCCGCTCCTCTTCGATCTGACGAGCCTGCAACGCGAGGCGAACGGCCGCTTCGGCTTCTCGGCAAAGAACACGCTCGGCCTCGCCCAGGCGCTGTACGAAAAGCACAAGGTGCTCACCTATCCGCGTACCGACGCGCGCGCGCTGCCGGAGGACTACCTCGACACGGTGAAGTCGACGCTCGAGATGCTGAAGGAGAGCAACAACTACCTGCCGCACGCGAAGCAGGTGCTCGACAAGAACTGGGTGAAGCCGAACAAGCGGATCTTCGACAACTCGAAGATCAGCGACCACTTCGCGATCATCCCGACGCTGCAGGCGCCGAAGTCGCTGTCGGAGCCGGAGCAGAAGCTCTACGACCTCGTCGTCAAGCGCTTCCTCGCAGTGTTCTTCCCCGCCGCCGAATACAAGGTGACGACCCGGATCACCGAAGTAGCCGGCCACCGCTTCAAGACGGAAGGCAAGGTGCTCGTCGAGCCGGGCTGGCTGCAGGTGTACGGCCGCGACGCCGAGGGCGCCGACGCCAATCTCGTGCCGGTGCAGAAGGAAGAGAAGGTCAAGACCGACAAGATCGCCGCGCACGGCCTCACGACGAAGCCGCCCGCGCGCTACTCGGAAGCGACGCTGCTGTCGGCGATGGAAGGCGCGGGCAAGCTCGTCGAGGACGACGAGTTGCGCGAAGCGATGGCCGCGAAGGGCCTCGGCACGCCGGCGACGCGCGCGGCGATCATCGAAGGCCTGCTCGGCGAGAAGTACCTCGTGCGCGAGGGCCGCGAGCTGATTCCGACCGCGAAGGCGTTCCAGCTAATGACCCTGCTGCGCGGCCTCGACGTGAAGGAGCTGACCGCGCCCGAGCTGACGGGCGAGTGGGAGCACAAGCTTGCGCAGATGGAGCGCGGCAACCTGCAGCGCGACGCGTTCATGCAGGAAATCGCGCGGATGACGCAGACGATCGTCAAGCGCGCGAAAGAGTACGATTCCGACACGATCCCGGGCGACTACGCGACGCTCCAGACGCCGTGCCCGAATTGCGGCGGCCAGGTGAAGGAGAACTACCGCCGCTTCGCCTGCACGAAATGCGACTTCTCGATTTCGAAGATTCCGGGTAGCCGGCAGTTCGAGATCCCCGAAGTCGAGGAACTGCTGCAGAAGAAGGAGATCGGACCGCTGTCGGGCTTCCGCAGCAAGATGGGCCGGCCGTTCTCCGCGATCCTCAAGCTCACGTTCGACGACGAGACGAAGAACTACAAGCTCGAGTTCGACTTCGGCCAGGAGCAGGGTGGCGAAGAAGGCGAAGCGCCGGATTTCTCCGCGCAGGAGCCGGTCGGCGCGTGCCCGAAGTGCAAGGGCCGCGTGTTCGAGCACGGGATGAGCTACGTCTGCGAGCATTCGGTCGCGAACCCAAAGACCTGCGACTTCCGCTCCGGCAAGGTGATCCTCCAGCAGGAGATCACCCGCGAGCAGATGGCGAAGCTCCTCGAGAACGGCCGCACTGATCTGCTGCCGAACTTCAAGTCGTCGCGCACTGGACGCAACTTCAAGGCGTATCTCGTCAAGCAGGCTGACGGCAAGATCGGCTTCGAGTTCGAGAAGAAGGAGCCGCGACCCGCCGCGGCGAAGAAGGCCGCATCCAAGTCGATGGCCACGTCCGGCGACGCGGCGGCGCACGACGCCGAAAAGACCGAGAAGAAGGCCGCGCCCGCTCGAAAGACGGCCGCTCGAAAGACGGCCGCGCGCAAGACGCCGCCCCGCAAGACGGGTTCGTGATCCGCGTCGAGCCGGCGCGCAGTTGCAGCCGGCCGGCGCGGCGCCGTGCGGCGTCTCGCGCTGCCGACCGGCGCGAACGCTGCGATGCTTCGATCCAAACAAAAGCGCGGGCTCATCGAGAGCCCGCGCTTTTGCTTTTAGCGGTGGAGAATCCGGCGCGCGGTGACATACTTGCCGGACAAGGAGCGCGCGATGTCGTGCGTTACAGCGGCGACGGCACGACGGTGCGGGCGCGCGGCGCGCGCGGCAGACGCGGCGACAGCGCCGAATCCGCGCTCGTGCGCTCAGCGAGCGCGTCGGCCGGCAAGGCATCGATGGGCTGCCCCAGGCTGCCCTGCGTCGCCCATTGCTCGCCGAGCATCGTGTCGGGCGATTGGCTGAAGTGCTCGACGAGATGGTCGATGAACGTGCGCACCTTCGCCGGCAGGTGACGGCGGCTCGGATACGCGATGTTGATCTCGACCTGCGGCAGCCGGTACTCGCTCAGCAGGCGCACGAGCTTGCCGCGCGCGATGTCGCTGCCGATCAGATAGCTCGGCAGGATCGCGACGCCCATGCCGAGCATCGCGAACTGGCGCAGCATTTCGGTGTTGTTCGCGACGACGATATTCGACGGCCGCACACGCACCTCGCCGTCCGGGCCGGTGAACACGCGCTCGTCGCCCCAGTATTCGGACGGCAGGCTCAGGCACGGATGCTCGACGAGGTGCTCGGGATGCGTCGGCATGCCGTGCTTTTCCAGATAGCTCGGCGTTGCGCAGACCACCATGCAGCCCGTCGTCAGCCGGCGCGTGACGATGCTCGCGCTGCGCATCTGCCGGGTGATCACGATGCCGACATCGAATCCTTCCTCGACGAGATCGACCTGCCGATCAACGAGGGTCAGATCTGGAATGACCTTCGGAAAGCGCTGCGTGTACGTCTGCAGCACCGGCGCGAGATTGTGCAGGCCGAACACGACGGGCGCGACGATCCGCAGCGTGCCCACCGGCTCGTGGTTGCGCGCGACGACCATCTGCTCGACGTCTTCGAGCTCGTCGAGAATCTGGCGGGCCCGCTCCAGATAGACTTGGCCGGATTCGGTCAGCGAGAGACTACGGGTGGTGCGATTCAGAAGGCGGGTACCGAGCCGGCCTTCGAGGTCGGCGACGTGGCGCGTCGCGACCGCGTTCGAGATGTCCATCGCCCCCGCGGCCCGGGCGAAACTGCCGAGATCCGCGACCTTGACGAACACTCGCATCGACTGCAAATGATCCATACTCCACTCCTACCGCTGTTACCGCTTCAAAAATATGAAGCAAATGAGTAATTTTCCTACGACAGCGAAAAAGATGCAGAGTTGCTCAACTTCCCGCGAACTCTCGACAAAAAACTTCGAACTTGCTCAGCCTGTCTAGCCGGATAGCCCAACTGTTCTGAAATAAGAAATAATTGAGCGATCTCCCTCTGCAAATTGCCCAATTGAGAAACGGCGGATTCGTCGCCCGGCCGGCATCAAGCGGGGCCTGAACAGCGCGATCTCCGCTAGCGCATGGACGCTTGCGGCGCCGCGTAACAAGCTGTTAAAAAGAGATACACCTGTTGCCCCGCCGTCATAGCATCATTACGCCCCCCAAACCGGGCCGGACCGGCGCGCGACGACGCGCGACGGCCACCACTTCACATCGCTCATCCCGCGCGAATCCCGAAACACGCCATGAAAATTGCCATCCTCGACGACTACCAGGACGCCGTCCGCAAGCTCAATTGCTTCGAGATGCTCGCCGACCATGAAGTGAAGATCTTCAACAACACGGTGCGCGGCCTAGGACAGCTCGCGAGCCGCCTGGCGGAAGTCGAAGCGCTCGTGCTGATTCGCGAGCGCACCCACATCACGTCGCAACTGCTCGGCAAGCTCCCGCATCTGCGCATGATCAGCCAGACGGGCCGCGTGTCGACCCACATCGACCTCGACGCGTGCACGGAACGCGGCATCGCCGTGCTCGAGGGCACGGGCTCGCCGATCGCACCCGCCGAACTGACCTGGGCGCTCATCATGGCCGCGCAGCGGCGCATCCCGCAGTACGTCGCGAATCTGAAGCAGGGCGCGTGGCAGCAGTCCGGCCTCAAGACGTCGGCGATGCCGCCGAACTTCGGGCTCGGCCAGGTGCTGCGCGGACAGACGCTCGGGATCTGGGGCTACGGCAAGATCGGCCGGCTCGTCGCCGGCTACGGCAAGGCGTTCGGGATGAACGTGCTGATCTGGGGCCGCGAGCATTCGCTCGAAGCGGCGCGCGCCGACGGCTTCGCGACCGCCGAAAGCCGCGAAACGTTCTTCGAGCAGGCCGACGTGCTATCGCTGCACCTGCGCCTGCACGACGACACGCGCGGCATCGTCAAGCTCGACGACCTGCTGCGGATGAAGCCGACGTCGCTCTTCGTCAATACGAGCCGCGCGGAGCTGCTCGACGAAAGCGCGCTCGTCTCCGCGCTCGCGCGCAACCGGCCGGGGATGGTCGCGATCGATGTCTACGAGAGCGAGCCGATCCTGCAGGGCTACAGCCTGCTGCGGATGGAAAACGTGATCTGCACGCCGCATATCGGCTACGTCGAGCGCGAGAGCTATGAGCTCTACTTCGGCGCCGCATTCAAGAACATCCTCGCGTTCGACGCGGGCGACCAATCGAGCGTCGCGAATCCGGAAGCGCTCAATCAGGGACGAATTCGTCGCTGAGCGCCGGCACGTGGAAGCCTGGCGCACGGCGCGCGGCCATCGCGCGCGCCAGCTGCCGCATGCCGATGATCTGACGGCTGCCACACCGTATTCGCCGCACCTTTCCGCTTCAGCGCACCGCGCCGAATTCGCCGACGAGATGCGGTGCGGTGGTAAGGAAGCGCTCACCATCGCGCCGGCCGAGATCGTACGCATGCTGCATCTGGTGCGGGCTCGTATAGTCCCAGCTCGAGATCGGCACCTTGCTCGACGGCTGCACGTAGAGCCGCCGCTGGCCGCCGTGGTCGACGACGAACGTCTGCGGACGCGGATAAAGCCGCGTCACCATCACGAGCACGAGCCCCGGCGACGCGTCGAGCGCGCCGACCGGCACGTTGTCGACCATCCCGCCGTCGAGCACCGGCCGGCCGTTGCGGCGCAGGACGGGTGTAAGCGGTTGCGTGCACGACGACTGGAGGACGAGATCGGCAAGCTCGTCGACGCGCACGCAATCCTGCGCGCGGACGAACTCCGGACGAAAGCCGAGCGAGCGACCGAGCGTCGGATGGAGCGTCTTGCGCACGTATTTCTCGATGTTGTACGCGACGAGCCCCGCCGCGACCGCGCTGCGCGCGCCGAGCCAGCGCGGCACGTGCGACACGCCGATACGGATCTCGGGTGCGCCGGAGAGCTTCGCGAACGGCTCGCCGTAGATGTCGAGGAGCGCCTGCCGGTAGATCCGGTAATGCGGGAAGACCGGCTCGGCGCGCAGCAGATTGCCCCAGTAGACGTTTTTCCGGTTGTGCTTGAGCGTCTCTTCGTAATAGCGCATCACCCAGCGCGAATCGCGCGTGTAGAGCATGCATGCGGTCGCCGCGCCCGCCGAGATGCCAGCGATCACGCGCGGCCGCACGTCGAGCGCGGACCGCACGACGTCCCAGAATCCCGCCTGCCACCAGCATCGGTTGCCGCCGCCCGCGAATACGACCTGATCGAACATCGGATGCGCCCCTCGCCTCTATTTGCCGCCGCCGGCGCTCAGGAGACGAGCGCGTAGGTCGACGTCGCGTGGACGGCCATCTTGCCATCCTCATCGAACAGCTCGATTTCGCCGAACACGAGATTGCGGCCCATCCTCAGCACGCGGGCGGTGACGAGCACGTCGCCCTTGCGGACCGGGCGCATGAAGTGGGTGTTGAGCGCGACGGTCGTCATCGGCCGGAATTCGCCGAGCGCGGCGGAGATCGCGACGACCATCGCGGTGTCGGCGGCCGCCATGAACACCTGACCGCAGATCACGCCGCCCGAATGGCGAAGCTCACCGGAGAACGGCAGCCGGAGGGTGACGCCCTCCTCCGAAACCGCTACGGGAGTCAGGGAAAGAGAACGGACCCACGGAGCAAGGAGCCGATCCAGCAAATCACGGACAGAGTTTTCGTCCATCGTCGTACGCCCAGAAAGAGCCGCGCGCCCGCCGCGCGACAGGGTTTGGGCGACATCATACCGGGAGCGCGCAAGAAGCGACGGATCGTGCGAGTTCGGAGCGGCAGCGCAGGCCTGGCGAGAATATTCCAAGAAAAATGCAAAAAGGGCTAGACAAGGCCCGAAATGCCATGCATAATTTTCTTTCTGTTGGGGCGTTAGCTCAGTTGGTAGAGCAGCGGACTCTTAATCCGTAGGTCGAGTGTTCGAGTCACTCACGCCCCACCAAGGAATTCAAGGGCTTAGCAGCGATGCTAAGCCCTTTTTCGTTTCTGCCTCCCTGCCAATATTAGACGGTGTCTAATATTGCGCAGTCACGAGCGACGAGCCAGCACCGACGATAACGGGTGCGCTATCATCATCCACGTCTGAGACAGCAGACAACCGGATTGGAGTCCGGAAAATGAGTTAAGCAGGCGACCGCCGAAAGGCGGCGTCTGTCTGTGTCATGTGCCGACTATGGTCGGGCCTTGATAGGGGAGCTTTCGGGCTCACCGGTCTTAACTCGCCGGTACTCCAACCTTGTCTTGTGCCCGGCCGCCCCACTTCGCGTTGGGCGCGCGGGTATTAATTGGTCCGCACGTGGAGCCCACATGACATTTCATACCGACGATTACTGGGATTCCTCACTCTCCCCCTACGAACAGGCGGTGTTTAGAGTGGACCGCCTGACCGCGCTCGCAATGCTATTGACATCTGAGGGCGTAGGACATTGCGTGACCCAACTCGATAGCGTGGTTGTCTCTTCCCTCTTTGAAATATTCGAATTTGGCCTGAGAGAAGTTCAAGCGACGTTGAACCAGATAGACGATCGCGCATTAAGCGACGCCCCCGATGTATAGGCGACCCATATGCAGCCCAATGAGCCATCGCATTCGTCCACTGCCTTCGGAGTTCTCTCTACGAGCCAGCCCCCTTTTAAAATCAATGATTTGCGCGATTCACAATCCTCAAAGCCAAGGCTAACCAGGGCCAATCAAGGCCGTCCAAGCTCGCCCCAACTGTAATTTCACTGTATTACTGCCCAGCGTCTCGTCCACGCAAAGCCGTGGGATGTGTACCCTTCGCCAAGCCACGAAGTGTTGGTGGCAGTTGCCGGCGCCCTTCTCTCGCCCGTGCGGGGCGTTACACTGTGGCGCAACGCCCAACAAAAAATTAACTGGGTATACGTACAGTATTTAGGCTAGACTAGTACTAGAGAAAAATTTCCGAGTAGAATTCGGCAGTTTCGCTGTGAGCAGTGCTCGGCGAAAATTTACGATCCTTCAGGAGAGGGCTATGACGATATCAGCGCTCCAACTCGCAGCAGAGTTGATCCGCCGGTCCGACGCCCAAAACCGGCCCCAATTTACGACGAACCTCGCAATCCAGAAGCTCGCTTACTTCTGTCACGGCTGGCACCTCGCGCTGTCCGGGGAGGCCCTCGTAAACGAACAGTTCGAAGCATGGCGATTCGGCCCTGTTCTGCCGGGGCTGTATCACACGCTGAAGGTGTTTTCGTCAAATCCGATACCTGTTAGTCACCCCCTCGTCGTCAGCCAGCCGTCCCTTCCTGCTGGAAGTTGGAGCGGCCAGTTAATTGATCACGTCCTAAGCGTCCATAGTGGCCTGACCGCTGCCCAACTCGTTGCGATTTCGCATGATAGTGATGGGCCGTGGCAGAAGGTCTGGAGCCAAGGACCGAGTTCGTGGATCACTAACGAATCGATTGCAACCTACTTCCGCAAACTCGCAAATAAGCCAGCCCATTAAAATTGGCGACCCGAAAGACCACCGGCACGCGGGAACGCAAAAAAGTAGTACGGGAGCCCGATCTCTCCTCAATCAAAGTTCCCGCTCAGGAAAACAAAGCGCTCCCCAAGCTTCAGACCGACTACCCCAAAGGGGTAGCGTATGAGGAGCGCGTTGTCGCATTCATTGACATCCTTGGCTTCAAGGAGTGGATCGTGAAGTCCGCACGACAAGCGGAACTTCTCCACCGTATCCATGCAGCATTGGACATTCGTATCGACGGGTTTGCGCAGGCCTTTGCGCCTCTAGTCGATCTCAAATTGACACCCGCCGAGTTCGATGATCGGTTTCACTCGTTCTCGGACTTTATCGTCATGTCGGTCCGACGTGACATTTGCGAGATTGGTTTGCTAGTGTTCGCCGTGTTTAAGGTGTGCCGCACGCTCCTCGCATATGGATTCGCCAGCCGAGGGGGAATAGCAATGGGTGACCTCTATCACCGTCACAATGATCCAGAGAACCCAACGGCACCTCCAATGGTGTTTGGTCCCGCATTCGTCGATGCATACACGTTCGAGTCGACCCACGCTGATGGACCTCGAGTAATCTTGCAAAACAAGGTTTGGCAGCATATCGACCGAAAATGTGACGAACGACCGTCGTCGAAGCTGTCACAATTCCTGCGCACACACGTGCACCGCGCGGAAGACGGGCCGGCGTACATCAACATCTTTGCCGACCTTGGAACCAATGCCTTTTACGAGTTCAGCTCGAATATGGATACCGAACTTCAGGCTATCCACAAACATATTTGCGCGGCTCTGGATGAATCGTCGGACCGCCCTCACCAGTTCAAGAAAAATGCCCAGCTCGCGCGCGAATTCAATGCGGCGTTGGAAAGCGCAGGCCTAACGCGACACATGATTCCGCGAACCAAGCTCCCCAAGAAGGCCGTGACGCAGTGAGTCGCCCGGCGAGCCTTGCCAATGCTCATCGACCGCCAAGTTTCAGACCTACTACATCCTGCTGCGCACATCGCTTCTGCAAGAATCGGTGTTTGCGCCCCTTTGCCTTCCTAGGGAGACGCTGATTATTTACTTACATGCGCCGCAAACCCTTGTCGGAGCGTGGCCCATCACGTGGAATCAGCATTTAATTAGCGTTTCCCTAATGGCATGTTACAGCCCTCTCTGCCCACCTCCATGGGTAAACCACGAAGAAGGTATTGGCATTCCAAATTGAAAACCCTTATTGCATCACCTAGTATGGTCTTTGCTGGCTTAAAGCTGCGCAAGAAAATGCTTTGCGTAGTGAGATCGCACTAAAGAGCCGGCATGGGGAACATTTTTCCGATGTGACGGGGGATATCACGATGTCAACGCACTTCTTTACAGATAAGGCAAAAAGTCTTCTCAGCGCCTTTAACGCAAGAATCGGACAAACGGAACAAGAAGGGAAAATCACGACATGGCTGAAGATCACGCACGACGATACGACGTACTACACACACAAATCCACCGAATGGCGAGATAAAGCTTTTTTCCTGCCCAAGATTGAATCAGACAAACTGACTTTCAATATAATAAAACCGAACAACGAAGATGTTACCACCACAGTTTACGGCTATTATCATGGTCACCTCATCGAAACCTTTCTAAATCACTTCGATGGTGTATTTTCGAGTGCCGACGCAAGTGCAAGGCCTCAGTCCGGAGATGTCGTCAGTTAACGATACGACTGCGGAAGGCAATCCTCGCGCTAATACGCAACAGCGTGCATCAAAACGCACGACTCTGCCACCATGCAAAGTCGCCGGAAGTCCACGCCAGTGGACGCTCACGCAGCACGGGACTGATGCATGAAAAGTGTCCCATCAAGAAAGCCCGCAGGCGAGGAGGGGACTGCGCAAAAGCCGCCGCAGTGACCGCCGGTGCGCAGGCGGGCCGGACCCTCAAATACCCCGTCCGGCCGCGTCACGGCCTCGTGGAGCCGCTCGCGGCGCGCGGCCGGAACGCGGCCACCCTGCCAGCGCCAAGCCGCTGTAGGCCCTCTAATCGCGCCGTCGGAATCGCCCCATACCGCTTTCGCAGCCTCGCGGCAACAGCAATCGGGACGATGGGACGCTAGATGGGACGACGGGACGCTAGGTGGGACAACGGGACGCTAGTCGGGACACAGATGGGACAGCGACAGGACACGCCGCGCGCCGTCCCACCGAGTCGCTCTGCGGTTCGCGTTCCCCAGACGCAAAAAAGGGCCGCGCCCGGTTGCCCGGTGCGCGGCCCTGCCTTTGGCCGATGCGATTCGTTACGCTGGTTTGTGCGTCTTGAGCCACTCCTTCAACACGGCATTTACCCGCGTTTGCCAGCCTCGGCCCGTCGCTTTGAACGCGTCGAGCACGTCGTCGTCGAGCCGGATCGTCGTCGCGGTTTTGTGACTGCCGAGCGGCCGGCCCGGCCCGCGGCGGACCAAGCGGTCGCCGACGTACTCGTCCGCCCGTTCAAAAAATTCGTCGGTCAGCTCCGGCGCGTCGTCCGGATCAACCCAATTGGTGTGCGTAGCTCGCTTGCTCACGGTCATTTGCTTTCCTCATGCTGATAATGCGGCGAGCCTCGCCGCGAGGCGTCCAAACCATCACGATCATGCGGCCGTCCAGCGTGCCGACCGTGATGTAACGCGATTCCACGTAATCCTCCCGCGTATCCTCCAATGTGAAGTGGTGCCCGGCGAACACCTCCACGGCACGCGCGAAATCCAGCCCCCGCTCGGTCAGTGTCTTGTCGCGTTTGTTGGGATTGTATTCAAGTTCCATAGGCATTATTGTATGTACAAGAATGCTTCGATGCAATGAATATTTGTACATACTTTTATCGACGTGAGTCGGGCCGGCCTCTACGCCGCGACCGGCGCCGGCGGAATCTCGTAATCGTCGAACGTCACGACCTCCTCGCCCAGCCAGTCGTTCAGCTCGGCGAAGCGAGCCTGCAGCGGCTTGATCTCGTTGCGCCCGAACACGCGCGCGGCGGTGTCCGGCGTGCCGAACCCGCCCGAATTGCTCGGCACGATGCCGAGCAGTTGCGGCGGCACGCGATGCGCGGCGAGCAAGTCGTCGCGCGTCACGTTCTTGATGTTGAAGAACTCGTCCTTCGCGGCGACCTCGGACACGGGGATGAGCTGGATGCCGTCCTTCTTCCCGCCCGGCGCGTACATGAACACGTTGCGGAAATTGCCCGGCCCCTTCGCGTTCTTCAGCGCGTCGCGCATGTTGTCCACGTCGTCCTGCTTCTGCGCGGCGTCGGTCATGTACAGGATGAAGCCGGCGTGGCTGCCGTTCTCGTAGTACTTGCGCCGGAACAGCGTCGACGATTCGTTCAGCCAGGCCGAGTGCAGCGAGCTCAGGTACTCCGGCAAGCCGTAGACCTCCTGGTTGATGTCCGGCCGCACGAGCTGGAACACGCTGCCGGGCTCGAACTCGTGCCGGTCCTGCCAGCCGTTCACATACACGAAGCCGCTGAAATCCGCCTTGCGCCGCATGTACTTCGCGAGCGCGGGCTCGAGCCGCAGCGTGCCGCCGACCATGTTGCGGCGGCGTTCCAGATAGCCGTTGCCGAACGTCAGGAAATCGAGCGCCCAGCGCTCGAACGCCTGCCGCGACAGCCAGCGATGCGGGCGGAACGTCGACGCCAGCACGTTCGCCTTGAAGTACAGCGCCGAGCTATGGTGCGTGCTCGCGCGAAACGATTTCGCCAGGCCGGCGAAGCTGACCGGCGGCTCGAACCATTCGCCGTTCGACCAACACTCGACGTAATCGAGAATCTCGGCCCGGTTCATGACGGGCGTGGGATCGTCGAACGTGAAGACCTCGGCGCGCGCCGGCGCGGCGCTGCCGGCGCTCGAATTGGGCGCGGCCGCGAACGTGCGCGGCGCGCGCGATCGGCGCTTGCTCATGAGTAAAACTCCGTGAAAGAAGAAGAATGAATGCCGCCGCC